>JBGCES010000240.1:0-2892 GCA_045106545.1 Saprospiraceae bacterium | reverse complement strand
CGCTCTAAGTTGTTTTTTAGCTAAAGTGTGCGCTTCAATTTTCGCACGCTTTTTTGTGCTTTAAAAAGAACATATTTGAATTAATGTGGAAGTCTGTATCCAAATCCTAGGAAACGGATAGGAGTTGTAAGAGGTTGAATTGTTTATTTGTTTTAAATTATTAAACGAAGGTTTATTGATTTAATCATCAAACAATATAGATAAGCCGATGTAGCT
Source organism: Saprospiraceae bacterium (assembly GCA_045106545.1). Classification (GTDB taxonomy): domain Bacteria; phylum Bacteroidota; class Bacteroidia; order Chitinophagales; family Saprospiraceae; genus JBGCES01. The sequence goes on along the minus strand of JBGCES010000240.1, from coordinate 2,676 downwards.
CAGGGGTAGAGCACTTCCATGGTAAGGAAGGGGTCGGGGGTTCAAATCCCTTCATCGGCTCTCAAATATGTTCAAAGCAGTAAAGTAAAACGACAAGTAATTTTGTTGCGTTTATAACTTTACTCTATTTATTTACATTTCATTTATTATTAATAATTAAAAAAATCGAAGATGGCTAAGGAGACATTTGATAGAAGTAAGCCACACTTAAATATTGGTACCATCGGTCACGTTGACCACGGTAAGACAACGCTAACCGCTGCGATCACTTTCGTTTTATCAAAAGATGGATTGGCGGAGAAGACCGATTACGATAAGATTGATGGTGCGCCAGAGGAAAGAGAACGTGGTATTACGATTAATACGGCTCACGTTGAGTACGAAACTTTAAATCGTCATTACGCACACGTGGATTGTCCTGGTCACGCGGATTATGTTAAAAACATGGTAACGGGTGCTGCTCAGATGGATGGCGCTATTTTAGTAGTTGCTGCTACTGATGGTCCGATGCCTCAAACTCGTGAGCACATTCTATTGGCTCGTCAGGTAGGTGTACCTAACATCGTTGTTTTTATGAACAAAGTTGATTTGGTAGATGACGAAGAGATGTTGGAATTAGTAGAAATGGAAGTTCGTGAATTACTAGACCAATACGAATTCAACGGCGACGACGCTGCAGTTATTCAAGGTTCTGCTTTGAAAGCACTGGAAGGTGATGCTGATGCAACGCAGAAAATTAAAGATTTAATGGAAGCTTGTGATACTGAAATCGCTGAGCCTCCACGTGAAATTGATAAGCCTTTCTTGATGCCTATCGAGGATGTATTCTCTATCACAGGTCGTGGTACAGTTGCAACTGGTCGTATCGAGCGTGGTGTTATTAATACAGGTGATGGAGTTGAAATCATCGGTATGATGGGTGATGATGAGAAGCCATTGACTTCTACTATCACTGGTGTAGAGATGTTCCGTAAGATCTTAACTCGTGGTGAAGCTGGTGATAATGCTGGTTTGTTACTACGTGGTATTGAGAAAACGGCAATTAAGCGTGGTATGGTAATCTGTAAGCCAGGTTCTGTAAGTCCACACAGTCACTTCAAATGTGAGGTGTACGTTTTATCAAAAGATGAAGGTGGTCGTCACACACCATTTTTCAACGGTTACCGTCCTCAATTCTACTTCCGTACCACGGATGTAACTGGTGATGTTAACTTGCCAGCGAATGTTGAGATGGTAATGCCTGGTGATAACGTATCATTGGAGGTGAAATTAATCAACAAAATCGCAATGGAAAAAGGGTTACGCTTCGCTATTCGTGAAGGTGGTCGTACTGTAGGTGCAGGTCAAGTAACTGAAATCATCGCGTAAGCAACTGATTTTAATCAGTTTATGATAAAAATGTAGAAAAATTAAGCACTTTTCGGAGTGCTTAATTTTCTACGTTTTAAAGCTAAATTAGCGTAGTCGAGTTACTCGTTACTCATTACTCGTTAATAAACGGGCGTAGCTCAGTTGGTAGAGCAGTGGTCTCCAAAACCAAAGGTCGCGAGTTCGAATCTTGCCGCCCGTGCTAATTTTTAAAAAGCTGCTAATTAATTGGTGGCTTTTCTAGTAAGAACTATTGTGGAAAATTAGGTGAATCAAAAGATCCATTTTTGTTTTTTGTAGTAAGCTAAATAATTATTACAACTTACATTTCCTCCACAACAAAGCAAGTTATTATGGAAGGTATTACATTATACATCAAAGAAAGTTACAACGAATTAGTAAACAAAGTAACTTGGCCTTCTTGGGAGCAGTTGCAATCTAATACGACCCTAGTAGTTATTGGTTCGTTGATTTTAGCAGGTATTATTTTTATCATGGATGCTATTATTAATAGTATTCTTGATGTAATTTATCAGTTATAATAACTGACTGCAAAGGCTTGTAAATATTTTATTGAAACCCAATCGGTAATAAATAAAAAGTAACTTTAGTTACTTTTTATTTGTTGCGCGTTACTTTTTAGATATGTCTGACGAAAATAAATGGTATTCGCTCCGAGTCATTAGTGGTAAAGAGCGTAAGATTAAAGAGCGAATTGAATTGGAAATCCAACGTTCCAATTGGAAAGATGTCATTTTACAAATTCTCGTTCCGACAGAAAAGGTATATAAAATTCGGGCTGGTAAAAAAGTTATATCCGAGCGTAATATTCTACCTGGTTATATTCTAATTGAAGCAGTTTCTACTCGATTTAGTGGCGAAATGATTACCGCGATTGCAAACGTGCCTAATGTTATTCACTTTTTAGGAAAAAATAATCCGATTCCTATGCGTCAATCCGAAGCTAATCGGATGCTCGGTAAAGTGGATGAATCACAAGATGCAGGCGAACAAATGATTGAACCATTCATTATTGGAGAAACCGTCAAAATAATTGATGGCCCATTCAATGAATTTGTGGGAGATATTCAAGAGGTAAATGATGAGAAGAAGAAATTGAAAGTAATCGTGAAGATTTTTGGTCGCGGTACAGAAGTAGAGTTGAATTTTATGCAGGTAGAGAAACAAACGTAGTTTAAGAAAACAGGTATTCTTGTCTGTATAGCTACTTCAAATATAAGTTTCACCCGTATGGGTGCTCCAATAATTTACGACTTCAAAACCCTTGTGAGTGGGTGCTTCCTTTAG
>JBGCES010000024.1:0-5649 GCA_045106545.1 Saprospiraceae bacterium | reverse complement strand
TATAGCGAATCAGACTGGCATTACAGGAAGGATCGATTAGGGTAGAATCGGGTTTAGATACCCAAGTTTTGCCTTCATTATCAGAAGTATGAACATAACGCAATCCGCTTTTATTGACGCGACTATTGATCATCCAAGAACCGTCTGCTAATTCGACAATTTTAGATTCATCACCGGGTGTAATCGGCGTATCGATTAGATACCAACTTTGACCCTGATCGTCGCTACCGAAGACGTGCAATCCACGTTCTAAATTAACGAGGGTATGCAATAATTTGCCTGATTTGGTTTGAATACCGCGACCTGAAGTGATGAATTTGAAGTCGTTTGCCCATTCGGGTTTGGAAATCTGATTGGTAATGTCCACTGGTGTTGACCACGTTTTGCCGTTGTCGGTACTAGAAATGTATTGCAGGAAATATTGATTCGGGGATTTTTCTACATCCATGTAATTAAAAAACATAAAAATCTTTCCAGTAGATGTATCCAAGATCAGAGAAGGATCGGAGGCAGATTCCCCGAAAGGGTAGTCCACTACGATTTGGATGGGCAACCACGATTGTCCATTATCTTCACTTCGTCGGATAACGATATTAATGTCTTTGTTGGCGCGTAAATCAGCGCAAGAGGTGTTGCGTTCGTCAATAGCGGCGATGAGGTTGCCGTTTTGAGTTTTTAATAAGACGGGGATGCGGTAGCAGCTGACTTTGTCATTTTCGGTGGTGCTGAATAAATTGACGAAAGATGTAGTTTCTTCTGCTGTAGGTTGCTCCATTTTTGGATTACAAGCGAATAGCGAAAGTAGAAGGAACAATGTGATACAACGAATTAGAATCAATTTTTGAGTTGTTTGGTGTGATGAAAAAATGCTGCCAACTGTATATTGGGCGGTTAAAGCAAGTTAATTCTAATCTTAGAATCCTTCATCATTTCTCTCCAAAATTTTAGACATTATTTCTACAGAAATAAGGTTTTAACTGGGCAACTTACTTGAAGTAAGCTGCTCAGTTAACCTCCATGAAACATTAAAAGTCAATTATTATCATTATTTATATTTTTTATACCCAAAAAATACTTTTAGGTTAATCTAAATTTATATTTTTGTGTTTGTAAAAATAAAACTTGATCGACGTAATGATAAATTTTGACCGACTAAATTATATTTTCTTATTTCTACTTCTACAATCCGTTACCTCTGTTGCCCAAACGGGTTCGATAGAGGGAAAAATAATGAGTGGAAATGAGCCGTTAGGTTTCGCTACTGTCGCTTTGGTGGGGACGACTTATGGAACTAGTGCAGATGTAGATGGGCAGTTTCTGCTAGAAAACATTCCAGTAGGGGAATATGATTTAGAAGTTGCTTATTTAGGCTATGAAACTAAAAAGCAGCAAATTTCTATTCAGCAAGGCGACAATAAGTTATTGAGAATCAATTTGTTACCTACTGCTAATCAAATGGAAGAGATAGTAGTTACAGGTACAATGAAACCCACTTACGTAAGTAATTCGCCCATCAAAGTGGACGTGATTACGGCGAAGCAATTAGAGACTTTTTTACCCGCTGCCGCTTCGTCGATTGTCGAAAATGTGAAGTTGGTCAATGGCGTGCAGGAGGTAGTGGCTTGTGGCGTTTGTTTTACCAATAGCATTAGCATTAATGGCTTACCTGGGCCCTACACGGCGATATTGATGGACGGCATGCCGATGTATGGAAATCTCGCTTCGGTCTATGGTCTGAACGGCATTCCGAATATGATTATCGATCGTTTTGAAGTGATCAAAGGGCCAAGTAGTACGCTTTATGGCTCGGAAGCGGTGGCGGGTGTGATTAATATTATTACCAAAAATCCCGAACGACAACCACTACTTTCCATTGATTTGATGGGGACTTCACATTTAGAAAGTTTTGGAAACCTTGCCGTAGCGCCCAAAATTGGTAAATCCAGCGGTTTTATTGGTTTAAATTATGCCTACGTTAGCGATTTTGAAGACATTAATAACGATGATTTTAACGACGGCATCAATCTCGATCGGTATTCTTTATTTACCAAATGGAATATTCACCGTAAAAGTGGACGTAAGTTTTCGCTAGCTGGTAAATACTTTTACGAAGATCGTCGCAATGGAGTAGCGGCGTTTTTGCAAGACCGCGCGTATCGGGAATTACGCGGCAGCGATACCGTCTATGGAGAGAGCATTTATACTAATCGCGCCGAACTGTTTGGAACGTACGAATTTGATACGCAGCCGAGTTTGAAATTAGATTTTTCATTATCGCATCACGATCAAGACAGCTATTACGGCAGCGATGCTTACCAAGCAAATCAGCAGATCGCTTTCGCTAATTTTTTATACAATCAGCCTGTTGGCAACCACGATTTATTGTTTGGTTTAACGGCGCGTTATAATGCTTATGACGATAATAGTGTTGCTACACAAGTAGTTGAAAATCAGCAGATTATTAATCAACCGAACAACCAATTTATCCCTGGTGTTTTTGTGCAAGATGAATGGGATTTAAATGAAAAAGTGACCTTGTTATCGGGAGCGCGTTTAGACCATTATACTGACCACGGTTTGATTTTCGCACCGCGATTAAGTGCAAAATATAAGCCTTCTTTATGGACGACTTTACGCGCCAATTTGGGTTCTGGTTTCCGCGTAGTCAACTTATTTACAGAAGATCACGCCTTTGTTACGGGACAGCGAAACGTAGAAATTATCGAAGATTTAAAACCTGAAGAATCGTATAATGCGACCCTGAGTTTAAACCAAACCTACGCCGCTTTGGGCGGAACAGGTACGATTGATATTGAAAGTTATTTTACACATTTTACTAATAAAATTATCCCCGATTACGAAACGACGGGTAAGATTATTTATGCCAATTCAGACGGCTACGCGCGAACGATGGGCGTAGGTGTGAATATTACGCATAATGTTAGCGAAGGCTTTGGTATAAATGCAGGTGTGAATTTCCAACGTGCGCGAGAATATGAAAACGATGAAAATGGCACAACTGCGTTCCGTGACATCGAATTTGCACCGCAGTGGACAGGTATTTTTACTGCCAATTATTTTTGGCAAAAACAGAATATTACTTTCGGCTACACCATCAGTGCAACTGGCCCGATGGCATTACCCGAAGTGTTCGATTTGGATGAAAATGGCGAACCTTTGCCAAGCGCTCGCGCAACTACTAGCGAGCCATTTGCACTACATAATTTACAAATTAACAAACAATTTTCGCAACGATTCTCGCTCTACGGCGGTATTCAAAACTTAACGAACTTTCGGCAGGTCACTTCTCCGCTAATTGGCTTTAATGATCCAAACGCGAATGCTGGTTTTAGCCAGTATTTTGATACATCCTATGCTTATGCGCCAAATCATGGGCGGGAAGTATATTTGGGATTTCGGTGGACGATGGAGTAGAGTCCATTCAGCGTCAATACTTACACAAGCTATTGTCTGCCTTCACGTAATACTCCTTGTAATTCTTTGCATTTTTATCCATACATCCTTTCAAATTCAAGATTTCTACATTCTTAAAATCAATTGGATGGCTTTCTGCTTGTAGCGCAATGTAGCCACCTCGCATCAGTTCGTCTGCGCGTTTAATAAAATCATATTTCGCATCAACGTGGGCAGATTCCCAAGACAACTTACTGCGTTCGGCAATAAAATATTGATCTAATCTAGGGTGTTCGTAAACCAAAACCGTATCGTTCTCAACGATGTGAATCAGAGTAGAATCTCCCAATACAGTGGCTTCCACATTGACCCATTGGTCTCCGTCGTACGTTTTAGAACTAGAATTGTAACAGTGATCTTTGATGGGTTGACCATCAATCTCAAAGTAAGTGCCGGGCGTACAGATATTGGCAGTTGTTCTAGTTTCTCCGTTGTTTAAACCACCTAATAATTGTAATTCTACGGAAACGGGGAAAAATTGATTTTTACCCAAACTCTGGGGAGATTGGGAATGAAACATCACGCCGCTATTGCGCACATTCCACGTGGCACCGCCTGGGGTTTGTTCACCCGTAAACCGATAATCAAATTGCATTTTATAATATTCCATTGGCTGCTCGAAGTAGAGGTGACCAAATTTATCGTCAAAATTTTCATATTCGTCGTATTTAATGCGTAGCATATCATCTTCTACAACAAAAGTGTTTTTATAATTTTCATCAATTTCGTGTCCCGCAATATGAATATCCCAACCCGTCAAATCTTTGCCGTTGAACATCGGTTTCCACTCTTCTTTTTTTGGATCATTTTCGTTGAGTTGCGCTAGCCAATCCGCTAATCGATCTGTCCAAGTTTGCAAATTACCTCTCCCCACCGCCAAACCAAAACCATGTCCACCAGCAGGGTAAATGTGTAATTCAGTAGGAACATTTTTATCTTTCAGCGCCTGATAAAAAGCCAAACTATTTTCTACTGGAACTACCTGATCATCGCTGGTATGGATCAAAAAGGTTGGTGGCGCATCATAACCGACTTGAAATTCATTAGAATAGAAATGCACCATTTCGGGAGTTGGGTTTTCGCCAATTAGTGCCCGCTTTGAGCCGCTATGAAATTTCTTAGTGAAACTAATCACTGGATAAATCAAGGTCATGAAATCGGGTCGGCTTGAAATGCGGTCAATCGGGTCGGTCGCCTCCTTGATTCCAGCATCAAAATGAGTTCCTAGTGTAGCTGCTAGATGTCCACCCGCAGAAAAACCCATTATTCCCACCTTTTCCGTATCGATGTTCCACTCTTTGGCGTGATGACGCACTAAACGCATCGCTCGCTTGGCATCCAAGAGCGGAGATTGATGCGGCTCTATCTGACTAGCTGAAGTAGGTAAACGATATTTTAAGACAATTCCCGCTATTCCCTTGCTATTCAACCACTTAGCAATATCTGTTCCCTCCCAATCGTAAGCCAATATTTGATAACCTCCACCAGGACAAATAACGACGGCTTGCCCCGTCGCACTCGCTTTTGCAGGTAAATAGACCTCTATAGTCGGCTGCTGTACTTTCGATATTCTGATAATATTTTCCTCGCTTATTTGTTCCGTTTCATCCGTAGCTTGAAAGTTAGGAATGTCGTTTTCCCAAAGCGGTAAGAGATGATTTTGGCTACTAACGGGTAGAATTGCAAGCAGTAAAAAGGTCAATAATAGAAGGGCGTTTTTCATGTTGTTTGTTTTTTCTAATTTTAAATTACAACAAAATTTTGTTATTTTTACAATTTAAACACAAAATTTTTATCAAGATGAATTTAAAATTAACCTCCTGTGATGCCCACCGCCCTGATAAGCGGAAAATTGCTAAAACGTTGGAAGATATTGCAGGCTTGGATGGTGGCACTGCGCGCGAAATGACAGGGTATTTATTGGATGGTAGCCCGATTGACATTGAGGTAATTGGAAATACAAGTTCGGCGTTTAGAGCGCTGCGGAAGTTGGATATTGATTATGAGATAGAAGAGTAATTAGGAAATTATCAGTGACTAGTAGAGAGATTAAGTTATCAGTGATCAATCTCATAAGACATTAGTATATTATCTTTCTGATAACTAGTCACTGATAACTTAATCACTTTCTCTACCGCTCTTCCAAATACTTATGAATCGCCGCTAAATCTATCC
>JBGCES010000239.1:0-8055 GCA_045106545.1 Saprospiraceae bacterium | reverse complement strand
CTTATGAATTATATTCTTCGTTTTCGTTTCAACAAAATTTATACACATGGATACCACCGATACAAAACAGGACTTCTTACATTGGTACGAACCCATTCATCCCGCTTTGACGCGCTACTGTAGTAGCCGAGCGTGGGGATTGATGGAAACCGAGGATTTAGTACAAGAAGCGGTTTTAGCCACTTTGCAAAATTTTTCGCGTGTGCGTGATAAAGAAAAATTGCTCGGATTTATGATCGGCGTAGTCAATAATGTGATTAAAAATAAGCTGCGGCGGCACAAATTTCGTGGCGCGTGGGACGAGCAACGCATGGCTGATTTAGAAAGTAAACTTGGCGATCCTGAATTGCTACTGGACATTCAATATTTGCATAAAGCCATTGAGCAATTACCCGCTCGACAGCGAGAAGCATTGACTTTATTTGAAATTAGCGGTTTTAGTATTCGCGAAATTAGTGTGATCCAGCAATCGACGGAAGCAGCGACTAAAATGCGGTTGAGTCGGGCGCGTAAGGCATTGCGCGAATTGTTGGATGATACAAAAAGTACGATGTCTTTATCGCAGCGATTGGCGGTTTATGCTTCGGTTTTGTTTTAGTTTTTCTTTTTTTCAAGGAGTTGAAACTCCTTGTTGGGGAGTTTTTACAAGGGTTTTCAACCCTGTCTAGGTGTTAATCATGAAAAGAAAAATCAATTCTATTTCTACTTTTAAAATAATAAAAGACTTGCCTCTCGAAGTGAAGTTCGGGGAGGTGGAAAATTGGGTGAATCAACATCGCTTGGACGCGGTGAAAGAACGTATGTGGTTACCTTATTTCTTAGCAAGATGGTGGGAAAAGTTAGGCGAGAATTAATTCTAAAAACCTGATAATCAATATTTTATAACTCAACAAAATAAGTGTTCGCAGGTTAAAAACCTACGCTCCATCTCAATTATGACAAACGATTTTATTGGCTTTGCTGCCTCGCAGCTACGGACTACTCGTATGCACATCGAAAAATTTATTGGTACAAATACGCCACGTACTTTACCGACTGTTACGAATTTTACCCCTTCTGTAATCGAAGAGCGACAACTCAACGTGACGCAGATGGATGTCTTTTCGCGCCTGATGATGGATCGCGTAATCTTTATGGGGCGACCTGTTGATGATTATATTGCGAATGTAATTCAGGCGCAGTTGCTTTTCTTGGATTCCGTGGATAATAAGAAAGATATTTCACTTTACATCAACAGTCCGGGTGGCTCGGTGACCGCTGGTTTAGGTATTTATGATACGATGCAATACGTGACGCCTGACGTAGCGACGATTTGTACAGGCATGGCAGCTTCGATGGCAGCCACTTTGCTGGCGGCGGGCGCAAAAGGTAAACGTACCGCACTGGAACACAGCCGTATTATGATTCATCAGCCATCGGGCGGAATGCGAGGACAGGTTTCGGAGATGGAAATTAGCTATAATTTAATCAAAAGTATGCAGCGGGAATTGAATGAAATTTTGAGTAAGCATACGGGGCAGGCGATTGAACAAATCGTAAAAGATTCTGACCGTGACCATTGGATGAAAGCAGCAATAGCGAAGGAGTATGGGATGGTGGATGAAGTGATTGTTAATTGAAATGAAAGAAACAGAACATGGTAATTTTCGAAGTCACCATGTTCTAATTTGGATTAACATTTACCCAAAAATCCGTCGCGTTGCCTCTTCGCGCGTGGAAAATATTTCCTCTAATTTTCCATCTACAAATACGGCATTAGCGATCCGCCCAATTGGACCTAATGGAACAGCGTAATGCAAAATATCTTTCATGCGGACACCGCCGTCTATTTCTTCAAAATGATGCTCGTGATGCCAAAGCGCATAAGGACCATTATGCTGAATATCGACAAAATATTTATGGTGTTTAATCACTGTAATCTCAGTCGTCCACCCCAATGGAATATTCAAAACGGGCGCAACGCGATACTGAATCATCATCCCTTCGTACATTTCTACGCCTGCAATGTCCGTCAATATTTTGAAGGACATATCGGCGGGCATCATCTTTTGCAGGTTTTCGGGACGCGAAAAGAACGCCCAAACTTTATCGATAGTTGAAGGAATAATTAACTCCCAATCTTTGCGGTAGATTTTCATATAAAAATTTTATACTTTGAATAGACTTGTTCGTAAATAAGGAATATGAATATGACAAATAGATTTTTTCGATAGTTTGATTTAAAAAATTCTTGAATAGTCCCTCTATTGAAGTATTTTTTTGATTAAACTTAGCGTAGCGATCTCACGCCCGCAGGAAGTAAATAGCGAAAAAAGATACTGTCACATACGTGTTTATTATTTATGAACAAGTCTAATATACACATTGCCAAATGCTGTTCCTTTACAATAGAATATCGTACGAAAGGTTTAATTATTTAGAATGAATACCACTATTCGCGCTTAAACACAGCTAGTCAAATGTTAAAATTTAATTATATTTAATTTTTATTATATATTTTTAAAAACTGGTGCAATAGTTGCTCGAATCATATTAAGTAGCGTTTGACTCAATTATCAAACGACATTTTTTATTCTACGTTTAAACGACCTTTACACCATTTACATCTTACTGTTTTAATATTGCCGAAAAAATAAACGCTACACTTAAAATTTTAAATTAGCCCGCCCCGTAGAATTACGGGGACTATTTTTTCTATACTTTTTCAAAGCATACAAAAAATACTCATTTTAAAATTATAGCATATATTTTTTCAGCGTTTCTTACCTACCAATACACACTTCTTTTTTTTGGAAATTTTAGGTCAATATGTACTAGAGAGAACAAATGCATCTTACCTAATTACCGCCTAATTCTAGGCGCAGTATTTCCCTATTTTATTGCTACAAAAATTTTTTAATTTAAAAATAGATGGACAGGATTGTCTAATGGTTTAACGATTACATCACGTTCATAAACGAACAACTGTAACTCATCCACCAAATAGATATACGAAGTTTTTTGATAACTAAAAGTGTCCAAGTCGCTCCCTTTGAACGATTTGCCACGATTTTATCAATCTATCCAATCCTCGCTTTAATTAGTAGGTTCACGTATTCCTTTTGATAGTAAAAACAATGTAAGTCGCTCACTACGAGCGGATTGCAGCTACAAGCTACCAACTTAAATACTACCAACTACTCAATCCTCAAACAACCATCGAACGCTATTTTCTTCTTTTCAATTCTTACCATTTTACCAACACGGCATCGCGTAGTTGTACGCAGTATATTTTTTAGCGCGACTAAATGATAATTCATTTAGTTCACCTATTCCTGATTTTCAATGACTCAACCGTCATTGGAAACCTGCTACCGCTATGCTCAAAATCATTTTTTTTTATAATCCGAAACTCCAGTTTTATGAACTGCAAACCGATTTATTTAGTAGCATTTTTTCTACAAATTTTCTTATTCACCACTACATCGCTTACTGCTCAATGCACGCAAGCCTGTAATGGCACGACGCCACAAACAGCGAATCAAATGTCGATGCTCGCCAATTGCGAAGTCATCGTCGTTGCCGACGATATTTTGGAAGGCGCAGATAGCTGTATGACCAATCAATGGATTGAATTGCGCGCGCCTTATCTAGGCATCGTAGCCAGTGGTATGGATAGTGTCGTCTTTAATGGTATAGACTTTCTCGACCGGACTTTGACGGTAAAAATTATGAATTCAGAAGGTACGAGCTGTTGGGGATATCTAGCTGTAGTTGATAAATTACCCCCCAAATTAGAGTGTACTACTGCTGAGATTTTATGTATTGAGGATACTTCACCAGAAAATACGGGCTATCCCATCGTTACTGAAAATTGCACTACCGATATAGACCTCACTTACGAAGATACTTTCGTAGAAAACGTTTGTGGTAGCCCTTATGTCCGTACGATTACCCGCACTTGGCACGCAACGGACGAGAGTGGAAATGCTGCCAGTTGCGAACAGCAAATTTTATTAGAAAGTGTTGATTTACAATCAATTACTTTCCCCGAAGCAATCAATTTAGATTGCGAATACGCCGCCGCAGATACCAGCGTCACGGGCAAACCGATGTTAGGAAATTACCCACTACGTGCAAATGGTATTTGTGATTTTATCGTTAGCTATAGTGATGAACTTACTACAATTTGCGGTACAGAAAGCTATTTAATTAAACGTAGCTGGCTAGTTATTAACCACTGTACAGGTGAACGTCGTACCGCAGTACAACACATTAAAATTGTGGATGATACCCCACCAGTTTTCGACTGTCCTAATTATTTAGAGTTTGGAACTGATAACGGAGGCTGTACGGCAACCATCGAATTACCACAAATTACGGTAACCGATAATTGTTCCAGTGATGTAACTATTTCGGTACAAACTTCTTACGGCGCGAGCGACTTTACGCCTATCAGCGGTATCGAAACGGGCTGGCATATTGCAGTTTATACGGCTGTAGATGGCTGCGGGAATCGTACGACTTGCGAAGTGACCTTATATGTATTAGACGATTCGCCACCACAAGTGGCTTGCGATGACGAGTTAAATATTAGCATCGTTGGTAGTAATCGTGGCATGTTAGAAGCTTTTTCCATTGCCGATAATAGCGCTGACAATTGCGACAGTTATTTATTGTATTCCGCTGCACGCCAGGATGCAGACAGCGATGGTGACGGTTATCCCGAAGATGAAGATTTTGTAGAACGTGTTGAATTTGATTGTGCAGATGTGAATGAAACAGTTCCCGTAGTGATTCGCGTAACGCAAGCGGATGATTCCAATTTATTTACTGATTGCTTTGTCTATGTGAACGTTGAAGATAAAATTTCGCCCATCTTCGATCCGATTGAAGACATTTACATTGATTGCACCACGGACTATTCTGATTTGGATATTTTTCCAACGCCACGGGTAGAAGACAATTGTGATTTTGAATTAGCAACCCGCATTGAACGTGATATTGATAATTGTGGCGTCGGCGAAATTCGCCGCATTTATACCGCGACTGACCGCGTAGGTAACGTAACGACGCGTACGCAAACGATTTTTGTAGAAAATCAAAATACTTTCGATGCAGATAATATTATTTGGCCGACTGATTTTACAGTAACCAATAATTGTAATCCTGAACTTGCGCCTGAAGATTTGCCATTAGCAGCCAGCGAGCCGCGTTTTGAGTCAGATGGTTGTGAGCTATTAGCGGATTCTTATCGTGATGAAGTATTTGAGGTGAGCGAAGGCGCTTGTTTGAAAATTCGTCGTATTTGGCAAGTGATTGATTGGTGTAATTATCACCCAGAAGATCCGCAGAGTGGCGGTATTTTTACCCATACTCAGATTTTAAAAGTGATGGATACCGTTGCGCCCGACATTAGTTGTCCTGCTCAAATTCGCGCAGGTACAAACAATGATTGCGATGGCGGCATGGTAAATATTCCTATCCCAGCAGCGACTGATTGTAGCACGGATGTAGAAGTTACAAACGATTCACCTTACGCTTTCGCTAATGGCGCGGATGCGAGTGGAATTTATCCTGTGGGTTCTACGACGATTACTTATACCGCTCACGACCGTTGTGGTAATCGCTCGACTTGTTCGATGACGATTATCGTTGCCGACGAAAAAGCGCCGACGGCGATTTGTAAAGACGGCGTGATTGGCAACCTGGTAAACATGAACGAGCAAGGCATGATTATGATGGATGCGAGTAAATTAGACGCAGGCAGTTTTGATAATTGTACGGCGGATGGCGATTTAGTTTTCACAATTCGTCGCAGCCGTAATTCAGCAGCGAGTACACCAACGACCCGTCAGTTAAGTTTCAATTGTGATGAACGGGGTACGCAGTTTATCGAATTTTGGGTGACGGATGCCGCAGGCAATAGTGCCTATTGCGAAACAACGATTGAGATTCAAGACAATAGTCAAGTGTGCCCAAGTGGGAACGATCCCGATCAGCCTGGTAGATTGCCTAAGATTGGTGGAAAAATTCAAACGCCCGAAGGCGATGATGTAGAATCCGTCATGGTAAAAGTAAATCAAACGGAGCAAGCAATTGCAGCCAACGAAACAGATGTAACGGGTAGTTATTTGTTTCAAAATGTAGCCCGCGAACAAACCTACAGTATCATTCCAGAACGTAACGACGCGGTGAATAACGGCGTTTCTACTTTAGATTTAATCATGATTAGCAAACATATTTTGGGTAGCAAACCGCTTGCTTCGCCTTACGATATGATTGCAGCAGATGTAAATAATTCAGGTTCGATAACGACTTTAGATTTGATTAACGTGCGCAAAGTTATTTTACAACTCAGCGACGAATTCCCCAATAATCACAGTTGGCGATTTATCCCACGTGACTATGAGTTTATCAATGTAAATAATCCTTGTGCGGAAGCATTCCCTGAATGGAAAGAGATTGATCAATTGATGGAAGATGAATTGAATATGGATTTTATTGCCATCAAAATTGGCGATGTCAACCACTCCGCTATTCCGAATGAATTAGCAGGAACGGATGAACGCAGCCTAGTAGATATTTCAACTTTAAGCATTGATAATCAGCCACTTGCAAAAGGAGAAAGCTATCAAGTTCCAGTTTATTTACAGCAAAATACTGATTTGGCAGGTTTACAATTTAGTTTTAAAACAAACGAAAAAGTGCGCTTGCAAAATATCGTTTCAGATGCTTTGACGGATTTGAATGAAACGCATTTTTCGATTAACGAAAATGAAAATCAATTAACCTTGAGTTATGATCAAGCAGTCGAAATTGATGCCACCGAGCCGTTATTTTTTATCGAAATCATTGCGGAAGAGACAGTGGAATTGGATGACGTTTTAACGATTACAGAAGAGCACATTAACGCAGAATTATACGATACGGATTTAACGAAACGTCCTTTGCAATTACAGTTTAATGCAACGATTACCGCAGCTAACGACTTAGTCGTGATGCAAAACGTACCGAATCCGTTTAGTCAACAGACAACGATTCAATTTACAATTCCACAAGCGGAAGAAGTGAATCTGAGCGTTTTTGATGTGAGTGGAAAATTGCTCTTTACGCAGCAACGAGCATTTACGAAAGGACAACACGAATGGCAATTGAGTCGCACCGATTTACCGCAAACTGGGATGTTGTATTATCAGATGAGTACGGATTCCAAAGTGGTGACGAAGAAGATGTTGTTGTTAGATTAATCAATATCAGGCAGGACTTGAGTGATACGTCGGAAGTATCACTCAAGTTTACCCAAAACCAGATTCCTTTTTTGTATTTCTACGAATATGATTTCATAAAATAGTATAGAAAGAGAATGCACCAAGTGCAAGTTTATTACACAAAATTTAGCGATGCCTTTGGGTATCGCTTTTTTGTTTTAACGGACTTTCTTCTCAACGGGCTAAAGCCCATTGTTGAGTAGCAACACAAGGGTTTTCAACCCTTCGAAGGAAAGAACAAGCGGTTAATTACCAAAACCAGCGAAACAGCCCTATTGTACGTTTAAATTAAAATCAGTTTTTTAGCGTGCATTTCACAATTTCATTTTGGAGAATAAACTTACAAATATTCAATCTGCATTTTGTTCTCTATTTCCGAGGGTTGAAAACCCTTGTGAAACTCACCAACAAGTGACTTTAGTCGCTTGAAAAAAGGCGAAACCGTGAAATATATCAGCTTTCACAAAAATCGTAAAGTTATGAAAATCACCTACCTGTTTTATTTCCTCCTCTTCACCTCTTCCCTATTTGCACAAGAGGAAACAAAAGAAGTCACTTCCACCATTCAGTCCGTTACCGTTTTTACACAAGGCGCACAAATTTATCGGCAAGCGAAAAACGCTATTCCGAAAGGTAAAACCACTTTGAAATTCACGAATTTAACAGGACAACTCCAACCCGAAAGCATACAAATCAAAGGTGAAGGCGATTTCACTATTCTCTCCGTGCGGCACACGATCAACTACTTGAGCGAGCGAGAAGCCGATACACAAGCGGAGCAATTGATTAATAAAAATGATTCCAT
>JBGCES010000238.1:0-14158 GCA_045106545.1 Saprospiraceae bacterium | reverse complement strand
AACAGAGATCATCGCGTCTCTGTTCCCTCATCTCTGTTCTCGCCTCCAATCTTCTAACCCCACAATTTATCAGGATACTTTCCTGCATCATGTAAGGCTTTGAATGCGCCTTGTACTACTGGCTTATCTTCTTGGTAAGTTACACCGTACCATTTATCATCACATGGAATAACCGACATTTTCACTTCGCCTGCTTTAATTAAGCGATTGACGACCAACGGAATAAAAAATTCCGCACGTGGCTGATCTTGGTGTTCTGCGACAAATTCTACGAACTGTTCGCGTAAAATCGAAAAAATACTTGGGTGGAAACCAAAGTAATTCATCGAAACCAGCGAATTGTCAGATAAAGGCACGCGCGTCTCTCCATCATCATCTAAGTAGGATAATACATCGTCGAAAACGCCAATTTTTAAGCGTTCGTTTAGATCGGTCAGCATGTGATCATCATCCATTGCTGCTACGCCTCGATTAACGGTTCCGTTATCCGAAAGGGTTTTATTTAAAACGTAACCCACCATAGAGTAGTGGTCAGCCGCGCAGTCATCCGTTAGAAATTTAGCCATTTTTTCAAAGGCTTCGATTCCGTAGTAATCGTCCGCATTGATCACCGCAAAAGGTTCGTTAATTACATCATGGGCAACTAACATGGCGTGAGCAGTTCCCCACGGCTTTTCACGTGGTGGAAATTTGTCAATACCTTCAATGGGCGTATCCATTTCCTGATAAGCGTAAGCAATTTCGATTTGATCATCGAATTTACCTGCGAATTTCTCCTTGAAAGGTTCTTCGATGCTCTTGCGAATAATAAACACGACTTTGCCAAATCCAGCACGGATCGCATCGTAAATCGAGTATTCGATAATCGCTTCGCCATTTTTACCAATGGCATCTACTTGTTTTAAACCTCCGTAGCGGCTACCCATACCTGCCGCTAGTATCATTAAAGTTGGTTTCATATAAAATTTCTGAGTTTTGGGTGTGGTAGAGACGTTATATCTAGCGTCTGTACGAAGTCGTACCTACCGAGAACCCTTTTTATAGTTCATAATTAGGTGACAATTCGCGTGCCTTAGAAGCGTAGAAATCGCTGATGATTTTAACTACCTCTTCTGGATCATCTGTCAGCGGGAGCAGGTCAATATCGTGCGGGCTGATATTTTTTTCTTTCAGCATCGTGCCTTTTATCCAATCCATTAAGCCACTCCAGTAGGCTGTACCCATCAAAATAACGGGAACGGGCGTGATTTTTTTAGTTTGAATCAAAGTAATGACCTCAAACAATTCGTCTAATGTCCCAAAACCACCAGGCATGACTACGAATGCCTGCGCGTATTTCACAAACATCACCTTCCGTACAAAAAAGTAGCGGTGATCTAGACTTTTATCGTTATCAATATAGCGGTTATTGTTTTGTTCAAATGGCAAATTGATATTCAAACCTACCGATGTTCCTCCGTACACGTGCGCACCTCGATTTCCCGCTTCCATAATACCAGGGCCGCCACCCGTGATGATCCCATATCCTTCTTCGGTCAATAGCCGCGCTACATCAACCGCAAGTTTGTAGTATTTATGATCGGGTTTGGTACGTGCTGATCCAAAAATGGAAACGCAGGGACCAATTTCCGATAAGCGTTCAAAACCTTCTACCAATTCTGAAATTACTTTGAACATCGTCCACGCATTTTCTCCCTTGATGCGCGTCCATTCTTTCATGTGTTTCTTTTGGTATTCGGGAGTCATATTATCATTTTCTTGTGCCATAAGTCGTAGTTGTAAATAACAGACTGTCAAATAATTACAATAACAATCTAATCTTTTAATGTCTTGTCGAGTGATTCTAAATAGACACTGATAGCTTAGTCAGTATCGGTCTTCATGAACGCGCGAATTTACGTAAAGTTGGCTAAAGGTGTGTTATCTTTTATCGATGCAACTATGAAAAAATACTTGACAGAGCATAAATTCTTTATTGATACAGAAAAATTAATACCAAAATAGAAATACGCTCAATAAAAAAGCGGAAATAGAATTTCACCTCTATCTCCGCTTTCTATCTAGTAACTGATGACTAGTTTCTAATTATTCTTATATGTCGGAAATTCTTTATCTACAAATTGACGTAACTCATCTAGGTTGCTAAATTTATCAAAGAATTCTGAAAATTTATGTCTAGTCGCACTATTCGGAACAACGTGTTGTAATACGTCTTGCTCGCTGATAATGTCTTGACTTAAAATGATTAAGCGTTCTACAACGTTGCGCAATTCTCGAATATTACCTGTATAATTTACATTCTGTAGCGCTGCCATGGCTTCTTTAGAAATGCGTTTAGAAGCAACGCCATATTCGCCACAGATTTGTTTGATGAAATGTTGTACCAATAACGGAATATCTTCGCGACGGTCATTCAAAGCTGGAACTTCAATAATGATCACGGCTAGACGATGATACAAATCTTCGCGGAAACGTTTTTGGTTAATTTCGTTACGTAAATCTTTATTAGTTGCCGCTACGACGCGTACATCTACTTTAATTTCTTTATCGCCACCGACACGGGTAATACGACTTTCTTGCAGCGCACGCAATACTTTCGCTTGCGCGGAAAGTGACATGTCACCAATCTCGTCTAGGAATAAAGTACCGCCGTTTGCTTGTTCAAATTTACCGATACGTTGCTTGTGAGCAGAAGTAAATGCGCCTTTTTCGTGTCCAAATAGCTCACTTTCAATCAATTCAGATGGAATTGCAGCACAGTTGACTTCGACAATAGAATTTTTGCTGCGGTTACTCTTTTCGTGTAACCAGCGTGCGACTAACTCTTTACCTGTACCGTTACTTCCCGTCACTAGTACGCGAGCATCCGTAGGTGCAACGCGGGCAATTGTATCCTTAATCGTAGAAATACCTGCGCTTTCACCAATGATTTGCTGAACTTTACTTTTAGAAACTTTCCGCTTGAGCGTTTTCGTTTCCGTAATCAGACTCGACTTGTCCATTGCGTTGCGAATCGTAATCAATAAACGATTCAAATCGGGTGGCTTACTAATAAAATCAAACGCACCTTTTTTAACGGCATCTACCGCAGTGTCAATATTGGCGTGACCTGAAATCATGACAACGGGCGTATCAGCAGCAAGGATTTGGATGCGTTCTAAGGCTTCCATTCCATCCATTTTCGGCATTTTGATGTCCATAATGATCACATCAAACTTGTCGGATTTCAATTTCACTAAAGCCTCTGTACCATCGCCTGCCTCTTCTACTTTATATTTTTCAAATTCTAAAATGTCCCGTAGCGTGCGGCGGATCGCTCTCTCGTCATCTACTACTAAAATTTTTGCCATGTTGTGGATTAAGTTTAGATTGTCCCAGTGGGATTATTTGATAATAGTGTTTCGATGAATAGCCTTTTATGTATAAAATTTAAACACGCACTAAAGCAAAGATAGTGTAAAAGTAGAGGCACTATCCTATCTAGTTCAAGACTATTCAAACAAGCTAATTGTAAGTAATAAATATGAATAGCCTGTTTATGAAAAGCGGCTATTCTAAAGACGATATTAGCTTGCTAATTACATAATATCGATAAGGATTGTTGAAATATTTTTGCGCAAATTGGGGAAGTAAGGATAAGAAGCATAAAATTGCAAATATTAAGCCAAAATTACATATATAGTTTATGGTAAATCAATTGGATGTCTTATCTTAATACTTCATCAGCTTGCTCTGTAATGGTACTTCTTAATGCTTTTTCTACGTAAATCTCACCTTGGATGTTACTGTTTCTTATGTTAAAAGCATGAAAGTTAGCACCCCTTTTGGCAAAGTTAATTCAATTTATTTAAAATTATATGTATAAAAAATTATAAACTAGATTTTTACAAAAAAAGGTCGCTTCTCGTTTGGAGAAGCGACCTTTTTATAGTTAAAGTCGTAAAGATGCTCTTACTATTAGATTCATTATTATTTACGTCCAGTATTGCTATCGTTTATGATTTTATTAGAGGTATATCCAGCATCGCTTGCTAATTGCATTAGTTGCTCATTTGCTGCATCAAAGAAACTATAGATTGTTTCTGCCTGCTCGGTCATTAACACTTTATCACTCATTCGCATGGCTATGTTTTTCAAATCATAGTCTGCGCCCATGCTATTCATGATTTCGGCAACTGCGATAAACGCATCTTTGGTATGATCAGCATGGTTGGTTGCTTTCCAGTTTTCAGTAATGTCTTTCGCTTTGCGCACAATCATTTGTTTCTTCATCGTGAAATTAGGCACGTCAACAGCTAAGTCATTTTTCATAGCTTCTAGTGTGTTCACCATAGTTATTAAGCCATCTGAAGTATATTCATGCGATAAATCTACTTGACCACGGTTAGTGCGTACCCATGCGTCAAAAGTTTTTATCATTTTCTTGGTATCAGTTGACAAGCTCGCTACGGTACTTTTCGTTTTTGTAGCCGTTTTCATAGAACTCTTCCTTTCCATGTCTTCTGCCATTTCACGATCTGTAGCTCTACTAGCTGACTTGATAGTCACCTTTTCCGTTACTGGAAACATAAAAGCGAATGTATTTAATACCACCCGATTCTGTACAGCATCTTCCCACAAGAAGAACTCTAATGCTTTCCTTACACCAACTTTATCTTCTAAAATATCAAAATTATCCTTCTTGAGTTCAGAAATCGCAATCTCCACTTCCCGATAGTCTTCAATAAAATCAGCCCGGTCTTCCGCTTGATTTTCTGGACCATCATCTTCTTTCATTTCCGCGCGAAAGTCTTCCAAAAGACTTACTTTTTCTTCTAGTAGGTCTTCTTTTTTCGTCATGTAAGCAAAATAGACTGGATCAAAAGCAATTATTTCTTCGGTGGTAAAATCTAGTGATTTCAACGCAGCATTACGCAAGTCCATTTCTAATTTGCTATCGACATAACGGCGGTAATCTTCACGTGATACATCTGCACTAGGCATCATGTTGCGCGTCTTCACCATATTTTTAACGGCTTTATTAATGGCTAAATTTGCCTTTACATCGCGGTCAAAATCAGATATAAAAGGAATCATTTCGCCCAACGTATTATTGGTAATACGGCGCTCAATAGCTTCATCCAATAACGTAAATTCAATAGCTTTATTGACAGGTATTTCGTCTTCCAAATCATCGAAAAATTCCTTTTTCAACTCTTGCTCCGCGATGTCAATTTCCCAATAATCTTCGATAAAGTCAGCACGATCTTCATTTTCATTTTCAACGCTATCATCCTCAGCTAACTCTTCGCGAAAATCTTCTAATAGATCCATTCGCTTTTTTGCTAGATCATCTTTGCGTTGAGTATATTTGATAAACAAGGGATCAAATTCTTTGATTTCTTCCGAAGAAAAATTCAGTGTTTCAAGTGCCATATTTCTAAAATCCATATCAAGACGCGCATCAATGTAACGTTGATACTCATTTAGGGTAGCAGTTCTCGTCGTAGTGTTGTTTTGTGCTGTTGCCGTCCAACCTAAAAAGGTAAGCGACATAAATATTGCAAATAACTTTTTCATATTATACAGTCGTTTTTCTAATTAAAAAATAATAAAACATTAAGATTGCAATCTTTTACTTAATACAATTTATTCTGATGGACAAAGGAGTTTAGAGCTAGATCATGACCATCTAGCATAAGTAAACATGTAATCAGAATTGATATTGGTAAGTGATTGCACTCTTTTAGGCAAAGAATCTATCGCATATCATTATCGCGTAGCATGCTTTCTCGCCTTTCTTACATTTATTAAACTCAAAAAGAAAAGTGATGTTCAGTTTAGACGTTAGTAAATTAGGAAAAGGAATGAAATTTGGTTTTAAAAATTTGGCTTATAGGGTTTTATAAAAATTTTATTTTGTTAATTGTTAAAAATGCAAATGAAATAAAAAAGATGAAATTATGATTCAAAAGAAAATTTTTAAATAAAAAATCTCCCTTCAGGCAATTGTTTCCTCTTTCCCAATCGCCTTGAGCGGCTATAATTTATAATCGCTCCCCACACTGCTTACAAAATCGCGCATCAAGATCATGTCCTTCTAATCCACAGCGAGGACAACTACGACCGTCCCCTTCATCTGAATGACTCATCAATTCGCTCGTCACGATTCCTGTAGGTACGGCAATAACTGCATAACCCAAAATCATGACAAACGCAGAGATAAATTGACCAAGTTCGGTTACTGGTGTAATATCACCATAACCTACAGTGGTTAGTGTTACTATTGCCCAATAAATACTACGCGGGATGCTGGTGAAACCTGGGTTTTCACCACCTTCAATTAGGTACATGAGCGAACCCATCATAGTGACAAGTAGTAAAACGAAGAAGAGAAAAACGGTGATTTTAGGACGACTGGCGCGCATTGCATCTAAAATCAGCGCTCCTTCATCCATGAAATGACCTAACTTAAAAATACGGAAAATACGCAATAAACGTAAAGCCCGAACAACCATAAAATACTGACTACCAATGAAAAATAAGCCTAGATAAGCAGGTAAGATTGCCATTAAATCTACGATTCCAAAGAAACTGGTGGCATAAGCCCTAGCATTTTTCGCGGAATAGAGTCTTAATAAATATTCGATAGTAAAGATGATGGTAAAAGCCCACTCTATGATGTAGAATAACTGAGCGAAACGTACATGCAAGCGTTCCACTGTTTCTAGCATGACGGTTATGACACTCGCTAAAATGAGAATAACTAAAATAATATCAAAGATCTGTTCGTCTCGCCGGTCGGAGAGGAACATAATTCGATGAATCTCACTACGTAGTGTTTTCTGTTGTTCTGCCATACGTTGGGTTTAACCAAAAAGACGCGGATATTAAAGTAGTCACAAATTTAAAAAAAATCTTCCTCACAATATGTTAGAAGAGTAGGGCACTTTAATTTGTCTAATATCTCTGATCCAATTTCCATCTACTTAATTTTATAAAGTCAGTCGAAAATATAATAAGAATTATTTAAATTATAATCTTTTTATATATCTTGTCAGCTGTTTCATTTCCCCTGTGATTAAGCAAATATTTTTAATTTAACTATGATCCCTTCTATGAACACTATTCCTGCCATAATTATCGAAGACGAAGCGTCAGGTTTAAATAACCTGCAAAATATCCTCCAACAACACTGCCCCTCGGTAGAGGTTATTGGTACTGCCGAAACGGTGCGTAGCGGAATAAGTTTATTAAATAATCCGCACATTCATCCCGCAGTGGTCTTCATGGATATTAATTTGCCCGATGGTACTGTTTTTCAATTGATTGATAAACTGGAGAAAATTGATTTTGAAATCGTTTTTGTAACCGCCCACGAAGATCACGCTATCAAGGCATGTCAATATAGTTCTATTGGCTATATCGTCAAGCCGATTGATCCAGATTTATTAGTAGAAGCAGTAGAAAGAGTGAGTGTCAAAAAGCCAACGGATATTGATAAACGCTTGGATGTTTTGCATAGCCACTATAACAATCCTAATGCTTTTCGAAAAATGGCGATTTCTGCCTTAGATGGCATTTATTTTGTCAATTTTGGCGATATCGTACGCTTAGAAGCAGAGGATAATTATACGCATATTCACCTCAAAGGTGGCGAACGAATGACGGCTTCTAAAACGATCAAGTCCTACGAATCCATGTTAGCTCCCTATAACTTTTACCGCGTCCACAAGCGCCACGTGATTAATTTGAACTATATGCGCAAATTTGTTAAAGGTGACGGTGGTTATTTAATTATGGACGATGGTATTAAAATTGAAGTGTCGCGGCGGCGGCGACCAGCGTTTATGGAGCAAATGCGTCGATTACAGGAAGGGATTTAATGGAGAACAGACATTCCTGTCTGTTAAAAATGTGAGCGTCATGACAGACAGGAATGTCTGTCCTCCACTGATCATGAAAGATACCCTTTCAACTCTGCCCGTAATACCTTCAACGCCTTTCCCATCTGATTTTCCACCGTTTTGACGGAAATCTCCAACTTGGCGGCAATTTCTTTATAGGTCAATTCTTCGTAGCGGCTCAGTTGAAAAACGAGGCGGCAGCGCGGTGGTAATTTATCAATCGCCTGCTTGACTTGCTCTTTAAGTTCTGTTTGTAAATAAGTCTGTTCGCTACTGACTACGGTATCGTTGGCGATACGCGTCTGCGGGGTCAACTCTTCGATTTCGTAACGTTTATTTTTACGTAGATAAGCGAGGGCTTCATTAACGCCCATACGGTTGAGGTAAGCCCCGACGGAGGAAGTAATATTGATCGAGTGGCGTTTTTCCCAGAAGCGGATAAAGACATTTTGTGCTAAGTCTTCCACCGTGGCTTGTTCGCGCACAATGCGGTACATCGCGCGGCAGACAGCGGGATAACACTCGCGAAACAGTTCCTGCAATACGCTTTTATCGTCGCGACGCAGGCGGGCTAATATGTCGGCTTCGTTTTTGATAATGGTTGTGAATCTCAGGTAGCGGCGTAGGGTTACGAGTAGTTGGTAGTATTTGAGTTGGTAGTTTGTAGTAGCAATTCTTTATTAATCAGCGACTTAAATTACTGGTGACCTCAAATGGTTACACGGACTTACTCAATAGTTTTAGTAGTGGGTCTCAAAAGAAAATCCACGGCTTAAAGATAGTTGTTTTTGTCAGATTTCAATGCGCGAAGGTTTTTGCTAACGGTTTTTTATAAAAATGTCTTAACAACTTGTGATCATTGTCAATAAAAAGAGTAGAATTTAACGTCTAATTGACAATTGTATAGCACATCTACTTTCCTAGTCGATATAAACTCACTAACCCAAATAATGGCCCAACCGCCAATATCAAAAAAATATAAGTGGTCAACGTCCAATTATTCAGCAATTGAATACTCCAAATGGTAATAAAAAATCCAATCGAGTTGACAATCGTTAACGCCGTTCCTTTGATCGCTACGGGCGCATTTTGAGCCACTAAAGTGGAAAAAAGCGGCGAATCCGCAACTACGCTAACACCCCAAATCAATAAAAAACCTAAAAATCCAAAAGTCGGTAGCCCAAAAGCGAACGGCGACACTAAACAGCACAATCCAGAAATGGTCAGCGCACTAATCGCGACTGTCCGTGTGCCTAAAACTTGCGCTAAATAACCGCCAACGACACAACCTAATCCGCCAATTCCAATAATAATAAATGACCATAGCGAAACAGATAAGTTGTTGTTTGTCAACGTGTTATGTGTTTGCAGTAACAAAGGTACAAACGTCCAAAATGCATATAATTCCCACATATGTCCAAAATATCCAAATGCCGCTCCACGAAAAGGGCGCTTTTTAAATACGCGAAAAATTGCCGTCACATCAAAACCTTTACTCGCTTTCCGGAAAGGGCCATCTTTTACGAAAAACCA
This sequence comes from Saprospiraceae bacterium, assembly GCA_045106545.1. Lineage (GTDB taxonomy): Bacteria > Bacteroidota > Bacteroidia > Chitinophagales > Saprospiraceae > JBGCES01. Next base: position 4,739 of record JBGCES010000238.1, on the reverse strand, counting down.
TAATAATGTACCGCCAATTGCCGCAAGAGTAGAAGTGGCAATCAACACATTGCGCCACGGCAATTCCGCCGAAAATCCCTTCAATAAATGTGGAAACGCCGTTCCTAAAACCAATGCGCCCACCAAAAAACCTAAAGATTTACCTAATCCTTTATCAAAATAATCCGCTGCTATTTTCATTCCTACGGGATAAATTCCTGCTAAGCAGAAACCCGTCATAAAGCGAAAAAATAGCAAACTCGTCAGCGAATTTCCTTCCCAAATTGTACCTAAATTAGATATAGCTCCTAACCACGCACAAATCAAAAAGACCTTAGAAGGCGAGTAGCGATCGGCAATCGTTAAAATAGCAAAAAGCAATGTTCCAATGATAAATCCAAATTGAACGACGGCAGTTAGATGCCCTAAAGCGGTGGTTGGCAAAGCGAATTGCTGCACGAGATCGGACATGACAGCGTTACCTGCAAACCAGAGCGAGGTGCAGAGAAATTGGGCGAGGACAATCGTAGGAAGGATGTGGTTAGGTATTTTCATCTTCTTTTTGATTAGAAACAAAAAAGGAAGATAGAAATACTTATGGTTTGGTTAGTTTTATTTCGATTTGATTTAAAAAATTATCTACATTAGAGTCAATGATATGGCGATGACCTGGCAGTATATCTGCTATTTCCCATTTGATTTCTGGGTCTATTACGATAGGTTGGAACCGCTCACCTAGTGGATAGATTTCGGTATGGAATATTTGCAATAGGCTTTTATCCGTATAGGTTTCGAAAAGTGTATTGGGTAAATTAAACCTAGCTGTATGCTCGTAATCCCACCAGAATAATAGCTGATTTTTAGCGATTTCTAAAGCGTAACAAATACTTTCATCTTCATATTCAGGAAAAATAATCGCTTTGCGACATTTGAATCGCTGAATTTCGACATCATTACTTGCTAATAACGGATTAATTTGTTTTAATCGCTCTTTCGATTTTTTGAAATCATCAAGTTGGTTTTTAATATTAAAATAGATATAAATAATAGCCAACGGAAACGCTATTATTCCAACCCAGCTAATTTCATAATTTGGTAGAAAGTAAATTAAAAGAATGGAGAGTAGGATCGTGATAACGGCATAGAGAGTGGCTTTGAACTTCCAGCCAATACGTAAACGTCTTTCGTGAAAAGCTTTTTGAATGCGGAGTTGTTGTTTTTCGGTTGGATTTAGTGGGCGTTTCATAGCGCGTAAGTGGCGGATAAAAATTAGATATAAGTTATTTTGATTTGCTGAAATCAGCTAAGTAACTGACTGAAAGGAAGTTACGTGATGATTTTAGGAAATCTCAAAAAAAACAACTTATGTCTAATTCCGCCTAATAACTTATTATATGAAAAGTGCAGCTTTTTGAATTATCGCTTTTTGTTCAGCAGGAATAGTTTGGGCAACATCTTTTTCACCTAAATAGGTGATTATTTTGTGATATAGACCTTTAAATTCACTAATCTGCAATTTACTATTGACCAACTCTAAAAGTAATTCTTGATACAAGCTACGTTTTTTTCGCTCTATTTGTGAATTAATGCATTTACTACCAGCCTCTTGTGGTAGTGCATTTAACTTTTTTAGCAAAGTATCGGTCTTTTCAATCTCTTCAATAATCGAGACGATTAAATAATATTTTTCGTTATCCATAGTAGTTTATTTTAATTAGTCCTTTGGGTAATCTTTTCCTATTTTCATCTTGTCGAGTTCGTGAAAATAATGATGTCCAAAATTCATAAGCTAGTTGTGCTTGGATAAATAATGGATGACCAGGATAACTTTGAGGTAGAATAGCAATATCTAATTCCTCAACTTCATTCCATTTATTACATAAGTCAATAATTTGCTCTTCGAACTTCATGTAAATTCGATAATCAATGAAACTCACCACATCAATATCCTTAGGCTTCGCTTTCAAAGTAGTAAAACTCCCATTTACAAATTGAAATAAAATCTTTCCGATTTCTCGATCCACCGCTTCATTAGTATGCTAAATATTTTTCAAAAATCTGCCTACGGTGTTCTACTTCTTCACTTTCAGTAACGAAAATCTGTTCTAGTTCTTGTAAATTGATTTCAATAATTTCCGCTGGCGTAATCAGACCATTCTTATCAAATTTGATCTTTTTCATTGGTGTTGTTTTGCTCATAGATGTTGCTAATCCATGTACAAGTTAACCAATTCTAACAAGATTTACAAGTTTACGCTTTCGGTGCTCGCCGACTCCCCGCATACATCTCATATTCCAAAAATTTACACTCCAACGCCCCATTATACAGTGTCTTTTTCTTAGATGGACGCAGCCCAACGTGCTTAATCGCTTCCTTATTGGAGGAAATCAACCAGACTCGATAACCCGCAAAGTGTTGCTTCATGCGGTCGCCAAGCATTTCGTAAAAGGCATTAATATCTTTTACCCCTAAGCGCTCATCGTAAGGCGGATTCATCATGACTAAACCGCCATCAGCCGAAGGTTCTAGCTTTTCAAATAATTTACGACTCGTCGTGATTTTTCCATCCAAACCGGCTGCCATCACGTTGCGTCCCGTAATGCGAATAGCTTGAAAATCTTTGTCGTGTCCGATAATTTGGTGGGCGAAATCGCGTTCTCGTGCGATGGCTTCGCGTTTGACTTCCAGCCACAATTCCGCATCAAAATTTGCGCGATTCATAAAACCAAAACGTTTGCGGTGGCGTTGTGGTGCAATGTTATACGCATATTGTGCGGCTTCAATCAGAAATGTCCCTGAACCGCACATCGGGTCAATAAAATCGCAATCCGCTTTCCAGCCCGCTAAGCGAATCATCCCCGCCGCCAAGACTTCGTTAATCGGCGCATCTACGGTATCTACTCGATAGCCACGTTTAAATAAGGGATCACCTGAAGTATTAATTGAAAGCGTGCATAAGTTATCACGCGAAATATGTACGTGTAATTCTAAATCGGGCGTAACGCGATTGATACTTGGTCGTCGTCCTGTGCGTTCGCGAAATTGATCTACAATGGCATCTTTCGTTTTCAGCGCGAGGTATTTACTATGCGTAAAATATTTGGATTGGGTTACCGCAGCAACCGCAAAGGTCTGTTGCCCATCCAAGTATTTTTGCCAATCAATTTCATAGACTTTTTTATAAAAATGATTCTCGTGCTTCGTACGAAAACTTGCAAAAGGTTGTAAAATGCGTAATGCCGTACTCAGTTCATAATTAGCGCGATACATCAGTTTCTGGTCGCCCGAAAAGCGTACGGCGCGAGTGAGTTGTTCCACGTCAGTGGCTCCCAAAGCACGTAGTTCGTTGGCGAGGACAGATTCTAAACCTGCGAAAGTGATAGCGGTGAAAACGGTTGACGGCATATTAATGTGTAATGACTAATGTGTAATTTATAATTGAACTAGCGCGAAGGTAGATTTTTATTTTTTAAAAAATTAATAAATAGAATAGGGTCATTTATTCAATTACTGCATCATTATGATGTAAACATTATTTCATCACGTGGGGCAACCGTTCACCTTTGACCCTCCACCGTCAACCGTTTTTTATTATGAAAAAGCTAATTTCTATTTCCTTTTTATTTACCATGCTTACCACTATTCTCGCTGCGCAATATCAGCCGTATCGCGGTCTGGTGGAAGAACGAGCCGTAGAATCTTTTTCTGAGTTAGAAGTAAGCGGTTATTTCAACATTTATCTCCGTCAAGGCGATACGACGATGGTAGAAATTGCAAGTATGGGCGTTCCACTACACGAAGTAAATGTCTATAATAGCGGAGACCGTTTAATTATCGATCGCGATCGCCAATGGTCGTGGGGAAAATTACGCCGCGTGGATATTTACTTACAAGTCGTTGATTTAGAGCGCATTGAAATGGATGGCGTAGGGAATGTTTATAGTGAAGAAACCTTAGCGTTTCAGCGTTTATCAATTGAATGCTCCGGAGTCGGTAAAGCTTTTTTAGATGTAGAGGTAGCAGAACTAAATATAGAAATGGACGGCTTAGGTGGCATTTCCTTGCAGGGAAATGCGGAACGCGCATATATCGAAAATACAGGTGTTGGTAAAGTGGATGCCTATGAATTAAAAACGCAATTTATGAAGGTAGAAAATACGAGTATAGGGAGCGTTTGGGTGCAAGCTGAGCAAGAATTACGGATTGAATCTAGCGGGATCGGTAGTGTGCATATTCGCGGAGAGGCGGAAGTAAAACGGCTAGATATTTCTGGATTAGGACGCGTACACCATGAACGCCGACGGTTTCGACGTTCGCCCGTAAATCTATAAATTTATATTGCCCGTATGGGTTTGAATTGGTACTTTTGCAAAAAAGGATGTTGGATATTGGATTAGGGAATTTGGATAACCCTCCGATATACAAAACATCAAAAATGAGTTTTATTTATTTGAGGGAATTGTGAATTTGGATGGCGTATTGTTCTACTTTTGAACAACCTCAAACCACTTTTATACTACCTTCGAACCACTTTTAAAGTACTGATTATGAAAAATATACTTTTTGCGTTAAGCATTTTTGCTTTTTTATTTACTGCCTGTGGCGGTGCTGATGTACAAGATACAACTAAAGAAACTAAACAACCTCAACAATTTGGCGCAGCGATCACCGCTGATAATGCGATTCCATTTGCACAATTGACCGCTAAAATGGGGGCAAGTGATAGTTTGGAAACGAAAGTAGTTGGAACGGTAGAGTC
>JBGCES010000237.1:0-4831 GCA_045106545.1 Saprospiraceae bacterium | reverse complement strand
AGATCAAAGTACAAGATAATACATCACCAGTATTTTGGGATGTACCAAGTGATGTAAATGCGGAATGTGGTGATATTCCAGCTGTACCCAATGTTACTGCGACCGATAATTGTGATGAAAATGTAGATATCGTTTTCAACGAAAATGTACCTACGAATGCGGATTGTGCAAGTGGTTATGTAATTGTACGGACGTGGAAAGCGACGGATAATTGTGGCAATCAAACAGTTGCGACGCAAGAGATCAAAGTACAAGATAACACAGCACCCGAATTGCAAAATGTACCAGCTAATCTCTACGCTGAATGTGGCGATATTCCAGCAGTACCAAACGTAACGACTACGGATAACTGTGATGAAAACATAAACGTAGTTTTCAACGAAAATATACCTACAAATGCAGATTGCGCAAGCGGTTACGTAATTGTACGGACGTGGAAAGCGACGGATGATTGTGGCAATCAAACGGTTGCGAGGCAAGAGATCAAAGTACAAGATAATACATCACCAGTATTTTGGGATGTACCAAGTGATGTAAATGCGGAATGTGGTGATATTCCAGCTGTTGCAAACGTTACGGCGACGGATAACTGTGATGAAAATGTAAACGTTGTTTTCAACGAAAATGTACCTACGAACGCAGATTGTGCAAGTGGTTATGTTATCATGAGAACTTGGAAAGCGACAGATAATTGTGGTAATCAAACCGTTGCAACGCAAGAGATCAAAGTACAAGACAACACAGCGCCCGAATTTTGGGATGTACCGACTGATGTAAACGCAGAATGTGGTGAAATTCCAGCAGTACCGAACGTGACGGCTACGGATAATTGTGATGAAAACGTAAATATCGTTTTCAACGAAAACGTGCCTTCTAATGGCGATTGTGCTACGGGCTATACGATTACTCGGAAATGGGTAGCGACGGATAATTGTGGCCATCGAGCTGTAATTAGACAACGGATTAGAGTTCAAGACGATGCGGCTCCTGTTTTTCAAAACGCGCCAACGAATATCACAGTAAGTTGTGAGAATATTCCTTCGGCAACGGCAGTAACGGCAACTGATAATTGCGATACGAACGTAGATATTGATTTTAACGAAAGTGTACTAACGGGCGACTGTGCGGGTGAAAGCGTAATTACACGTAAGTGGGTTGCAACGGATGATTGTGGCAATCAATCATATGCTATTCAAGTGATTACGGTAGAAGATAATGTTGCTCCGATTTTCCAAAACGTACCCAATGATGTAACGGTCAGTTGCGATGCTGTGCCTAGTATAGCGAATGTAACGGCAGTAGATAATTGTGATGATAACGTAACGATTACTTTCCGCGAAACGATTAATGAATTGGATTGTGTAGGTGAATTTAATGTGCGCCGTAAATGGACCGCAACAGATGCTTGTGGCAATATTTCTACTGCTATTCAAGTCATTAAAGCACGAGATAATACCAATCCAGTTTTGTCAAATGTGCCAGCAGATGATACGGTAAGCTGTAGTGTTTACCCAGATCCAGCGCAAGTTACGGCTTTTGATAATTGTGATAATAACGTTACGATTACTTATTCTGAGACCGTATCTGCTTTGAACTGTGGAGACAAATTGGTTAGAAAATGGGTTGCTACTGATGCCTGTGGTAATTCGGTGACGAAGAAACAAACAATTCGCCGCAAAGACTTTGACGCGCCCGTTTTTGCATATTTACCTGAAAATGTAAGGGTGAGTTGTAGCGACATTCCTGTGGTGATTCCACTTACAGTTACGGATAATTGTGATACAGACGTGAGCGTTACTTTTAGTGAAGCGATTAATGCATTAGCTTGTGCAGGTGAATACAATATCATTCGAACTTGGATAGCTACCGACAACTGTGGAAATCGCTCTACTGCTAAACAAGTAGTTGAAGTTCGCGATAATAGCAAGCCAATTTTGGTAGGCATTCCAGCAAATGTGACTACCACTTGTGGTGATTATCCTGCACCAGCTCAAGTATTCGCTACGGATGATTGTGATAATGAAGTAACCGTCACGTTTATGGAAAATTTCGTTTCCGCTGAATGTGGTGATCGCATTATTCGGAAGTGGACAGCCGTAGATGCTTGTGGTAATCGCCGTTCGGCAAAACAAGTCATTACGCGTACTGATACAGAAGCGCCTATATTAATTGGTGTTCCTGGCAATGATGTACAAAATTGCGGTACGATTAGCGATCCAGCTAATGTAACGGCAACGGATGATTGTGATAGTACTGTTGAGGTAACTTTTGAACAAGAGAATCTCGGTGGTGATTGCGGTGGTGAAATTATCCGCAAATGGACAGCGACGGATAATTGTGGTAACAGCGTTTCCAAAACACAGCGTATTGCTCGGAGTGATAATATGGCACCCGTTTTTGAAAATGTACCAGACAACGTTACCGTTAGTTGCGATAATGTACCTAATCCAGCGAATGTGACGGCTTGGGATGATTGTGACCGTAATGTGGAAATTTCATTCAATGAAAGTATTTTACAAGGTAATTGTAAAGGAGAGGCTTCGATTACCCGTAAGTGGATCGCAACGGATAATTGTGGTAACACCACTTACGATGTGCAAATCATCTCGGTAATTGATAACCAGCCACCCGTTTTACTGGGCGTTCCAACGGATGTAGAATTACAATGTGGTTCTGGCGGTTACCAAACGCCACCTTTGGTTTCTGCTTCTGATAATTGTGATGATAATCTACAAGTAATTTTCGGTGAAGAGATTGTCGATGGTGCGTGTGGCGATGATTTGATTCGCAAATGGACAGCGACCGATGATTGTGGTAATATGGTTTCAGCGATTCAGCGGATTCGTTTTGCGGATACAGAAGCGCCTGTTTTACGAAATTGCCCACAGGATATTGTACTGAATGGAGCAGAAGGTTGTCAAATAAAAGGAACTTGGGATGCAGTAACTGCTGCGGATAATTGTACCGAGCATGTTTACATCACTAGTACACATCCAAGCGGAACAACTTTCCCATTAGGAACGACTACGGTTACTTATTCCGCACTGGATGATTGTGGTAATATTGCTTATTGTTCTTTTGATGTGACCGTAACGGGCGACTTTATGTTGCATTGTCCAGAAGATGTGACTGTAGATTGTAACGAAGATGGTGGTGCTTATGTGACTTGGACACCGCCTACTGGCGCATCCTGTTGCATGTCTTGTAACGGAAACCCAGAAATTACGAATTTCCTTTATATGGGAACATATGGAGGACACCGCTACTACTGCTCTCGCGACCGTGCTTCTTGGCAACAGGCGAAGACTACCGCAGAGAATCTAGGTGGGCACTTAGCAGTCATTAATGATGCAGCGGAGAACCAATATTTGACGAGCTTTTTGGGTAATCAAAATGCCTTTATTGGTCTAACTGATGAAGGAACAGAAGGCAATTTCCGTTGGCTAAACGGTGATCCTGTAAACTATACGAACTGGCGAGCAGATCAACCGAACAACCATGAAAACCGTCAGCATTACGGACAGTTATTGAATACAGGTAAGTGGAATGATACTTATGCGGATGATCAACTAGAATACATCGTAGAAATTCCATGTTTGGATATTCGTCAGACGAACGGCACGCCTAACGGTGGCTTTTTCCCAACGGGTACGAATACAATTACTTACAAAATGACGGATGACTGTGGTAATATGGAGACTTGTAGTTTCAACGTGACGGTAGAAGAAAGCATCAATATCAGCTGCCTTGATGATATCGTAGTTGAATGTGAAGATAATCTACCTGGAGCACATGTAAATTGGGTTCCACCAACTTTGTCTGGTTGTTGTAGTGATTGCCCCGAAAACCTTGATTTGCAAGGGTTTGTGTATATGGGAACGCGCAATGGACACCGCTATTATTGCTCTCGGGATAAAACAAATTGGCAAACCGCGTACGCAACTTGCCAGCAACGAGGTGGCTATTTAGCAGTGATCAATGATGAAGAAGAAAATGCCTTTTTAACTACCTTTTTAGTGACTCAACGAGCGTATATCGGACTGACAGATCGTGGAAATGAAGGAGAATTTATGTGGGTCAACGGCGATCCGCTGATTTATTCAAATTGGTATCCAAACGAACCAGATAACAACAATGGCAATCAAGATTATGCCGAATTGATGCAAAACGGGCAGTGGAATGATACAGATGGCGCAACGATGAAAGAGTATATTTTAGAATTGCCGTGTAACGATCCAATCTTGATTGGAGGTTATCCTAATGGTTCAGTTTTTCCAGCAGGTACAACGACCGTAACTTACCAAGCAGCGGACAATTGTGGTAATGTAGCAACTTGCTCCTTTGATGTAACAGTAGCAAACTGTTCCGATCCGATCACAGCGGACTATTGTGATGCACAAGGTAATAGCACCGCTCACGCCTTTATTAATAAAGTCAATACGACTGCATTTAGTAATGCAAGTGGCAATAATCAAGGCTACGCAGATTTTACCCATATGGTAACTAATGTAGCAGCGGGTGGAAATAGCGCAGTAGTGGTCTATCCTGGTTTTTACAACACGCGTCGCTACGTGTACTGGCGTGGATGGATCGATTACAATCAAGATGGTGACTTCAATGATGAAGGCGAGCAGTTTTTCCAATACCGTCATTACCAAGGATTGCGGATTAATTTCACGGTTCCAAGTCATGCTGCTTTAGGAGAAACTCGGATGCGGCTTGCGATGAGTGTCAAAGGCTATCCAGCGAGTTGTGGCGCGTTTGATTACGGTGAAGTGGAGGATTATACCATCAATGTCACTGGAGGTGGATCGCGCAATATCACTTTGCG
>JBGCES010000236.1:0-1620 GCA_045106545.1 Saprospiraceae bacterium | reverse complement strand
GTTTGCTGACTAAAATTTTGCGTAAGCTATCGTCTGCGGAGAAAGAGCCGCATTCACAGACAGAAGATAATTATCACTACATTTTGCGAAACATAGAGCAGCATTATAAAGCAGGAAATAGACACCTCGAAATTTCACTTTCACCAATTGGTGTACCAGCTGCGGCGATGCTGTTGCATCCTGAAATTGGAACTCAGGAAGAGGTGATTCACTTGATAAAAATGTATCGAAAAGAAGGCTTTTATATTAATCAGGGAAAGTAATAAGTCCATGCACTACGGTATTTATTGTCATTCACAGGGCAATTACTTTTTTGAAGAAATACGTTCTTTGTTTGCGCAAGGATTGCGAGCATTAGGGTATCAAGTAACTTTCGGTGACGAACAGAGTGGATATTTAGCCGTTTGTGATTATCATATTGTGGTAGCCGCCCACGAATTTTTATTTTTTAGCAAAGGAAAACAACTCAAGCGGTTGCCTAAAAACTTAATTATCGTTGCTACCGAGCAGCATACTTCACTTTGGTATAAACGGGTGTTGCCTTTTTTTAAAAAAGCAGAGCACGTATGGGAAATGGATTTACAAAATGTAGATCTATTGCAAAAGATGGGAATTAATGCGCAATATTGTCCCTTAGCTTATTTGCCTGATTTTGAATGGTATGAAGAGATTAAGAAGCTACCGATGAATCGCGCCACTTGTTTTTTGAACCCTTCAATTACCACAGAAAGTTATTGGCAACGAGCGCATCAGCAACGCCCAATAGATTTATTTTTTATCGGGAGTATTACAGAACGGAGAACGGAATTTTTTACAATGAATGCCGAATTTTTTGCACCATTTCGCAACTATTTTCGACTGATAGACACTGGTTATCCTTTACAATTAGTAAATCCTTTTGAGTTGGATTCAAGGACAGTTTGTGGTTTAGAACAACGCACTAAAATTGTGCTTAACATTCATCGAGCAGATGAGCCGTATTTTGAATGGCATCGGATGTTGCTTCATGGAATGGCACAAGGAGCGTTAGTCATCAGCGAACCGATTCAAGATATTCCTTCAGCATACCAAGTAAATAGGGATTTTGTGACTTCGACCTTAGAAAATATGGCAAGTACGATAACGTATTACCTTACTACTGCTAAAGGACAACGCGCAGCAGCAACAATCGCACAGCAAGGACAAAACACCTTCAGAAATGATAGGAAGTTTACTGAAATATTAAAAGGACTCACCCATTAGAATTTCTCATCCATATCAGACTATTTATCAATCTTCTACCGATTCTACGGATAGTTACCTCACCGTTATTGTTACGCTGTTTAACTATGAACAATACGTTATTGATTGTTTGAATTCAGTCTTTGCGCAATCTCTACCAGCGATTGATTTGATTATCATTGATGATCATTCAGTGGATCATTCGGTACAAGTTGCGAAAGAATGGATTAATCAATATGCTACACGTTTCAACCGAGCGTTACTTTTACGCCACGATCACAATCTAGGTCCTGCGGCGGCTCGGAATAGTGCGATTGCTCAAGCAGAAACGCCATTTGTATTTATTTTATATGCCGATAATTTGCTTTATAGCACTTGTTTAGAAAAGCTATATGCGAG
>JBGCES010000235.1:0-3700 GCA_045106545.1 Saprospiraceae bacterium | reverse complement strand
GATTTTGATAAAATTATCGTGCTGGAAGATGGAAAGATTGTGGAGAATGGAACACACGAAGAGTTGCTGGCGAATCGGGGTTATTATTTTGATTTGTATGAGAAACAGACGGTGGAGGAAGGAGTTATTTAATAGATTTGAGTAAGTTTAATAAAAAAAACGGCATACAGCAAATCAATGCTCTATGCCGTTTTTTAGATTTGGTTAGTTAGTAACCTTTTACTTCACTCCTTCCATGTTATTCACATGTGACTTCACCCAATCATAACACTCCGTAAAAGTATCAAAAATGTGTTCCTCTGATATTTCATCGGGGATGATGTTTACGCGTTCGAACTGATCGCGCGGTTGCTCGTTCAAGCCAGTTAAGAGCACTGTTGTACCGCGTTTTTGTAAATCATCAATTACTTCATCAATCGCGTACATACCCGATTGATCCATATATGGAACACGATCCATACGGAAAATGACAACCTCGACGGAACGTGGAATCTGTTTCAGTAAATTTTGCAATTGTGAGGACGTTCCAAAAAACAGCGGACCATCTAAGTGTTTAATGTAAATCTTGTCCGCAGCTCGTTGCATCACTACGCTCTCATCGTTCCACGGGGTCTCTTGCGAGTAGGTTTGTAAAGGCGCAACTTCCGTGCGGTGCTCAATTACATCCGAAATCTTTTTCATAAATAGAATGGCAGAAAGAATCATCCCAACAGCTACGGCGATCAATAAATCCACAAATACGGTTAAAAACAATACAGTAACCATTACTAAAGCATCCGATAAAGGAACGCTACGAATGTGACGCAGTCCTTTATAATCCATTACGCCGATCCCAACGGTAATCAAAATTCCAGCTAAAACAGCAGCGGGAATCATCGATGCAATCGGTCCTAAAACGAGTAGTACAACCAATAATATAACGCCCGCAAACATACCTGACAAACGGGTCATACCGCCAGAGTTAATATTAACAACAGTGCGAATCGTCGCACCAGCACCAGGAATGCCGCCGAATAATGCAGCGATAGAATTACCTATACCTTGTCCGAATAGTTCTTGATTGGGATCGTGTTTTGTCTTAGTCATATTATCGGCGACGACCGAAGTCAATAAGGAATCAATCGCACCCAGTGCAGCCAGCGAAATGGCACTTGCGATGTAAGGTATTATTTGCCCGATTTGAAAATTGGCAAATATGTCTAAACGTAGTGAAGGAAAACCAGCGGGAATTTCACCAATCGTTCGGTACGCTGGAAGAAATAAGACTGCACCAATGGTGATGGCAACTAGTGCTACGAGCGTACTCGGTATCGCTGTGGTTATCCGTTTAAAACCATAGATAATGAAGATGGTTAATAGACCTAATATTAAATCAATGTAGTTGATGTTTTGCAAGGCACGCGGTAAGGTTTTTAAGGAACCATTGACCCCCGATGCAGAAGCACGCGCCAACACAATAGATTCTTTTTGAATTTCTGCAGGAGTAATTGTACTCGCACGTTTGATGGTTTCTTTGAAGTCTTCGAGTACCAAAATGTCTTCTGCTGCCTCGTCTCGGAGGATGCGTTCTAATATGACTTCTTCCGCTTGTGGTCTAAATTTTTCGACATAACTAGCGTCTTCTTTTGCATAATAACCAATGAGCGGCAGGATTTGCGTAATTAAAATAATAACCCCAATTCCCGTCATAAATCCCGATACGACAGGATAAGGCATGTAACGAATGTAGCCACCGATCCGCAAAAAGCCGAGGGCAATTTGTATCAGCCCCGCTAAAAGAAAGACAATTAAAATAGCGGGAATCGCTTTTTCTAAGTCCCCTTCATTGGTAGCGACGATACCTGCAACTATGACCATACTTACGGCGGTCATTGGAGCGGTAGGGCCCGAGATTTGAGTATTGGTACCACCAAGCCAAGCTGCAAAAAAGCTAATAAAAATCGCTCCGTATAATCCCGCAGCAGCACCCATCCCAGATTGTAAACCAAAAGCGAGTGCCAAAGGAAGCGCAACAATACCAGCGGTTAATCCACCAAAAAGGTCTCCTTTAAAGTTGGAAAAGTCAAATTTGAAAATGTTCTTCATAGACAGCTGATTAAATTTTATTGTTTTGAGTACTAAGTATTTCTAAACGATCGTAAAGTAAAAAGACAAGGATTACTAAAATTTATATTCTTCCCGAATAAAACGAAAGTGTTACCTGCAAAAAATAAGTACCTCGCAGGAATTATTTCGGTAAATTTTAGGAAATAGATTTTTTCGATAGATTTCCTTTAAAAAATCAGTGCATATCCGTAGATACGGGCTTATTTTTTAAGGGAATATAGCGGAAAAAAATACTCATAAAATACCGAAATAATTTGTGTGAGGTACTTATTGTTACACCTTTCCTGAATGAACGATGAAGGTAATCAAAACTTTCATTTTGCACGAGAAGTGTTCAACATATTTGAAAAGGCATTTTGTTTTTATTTTGCTAGAATGTACCTCGTTATAAAATTTATTTTGCCATTTTGTTTTTATTCAAATTATAATTACTTTAATTGCACTTACTTTCAATCAATTCGTTTAAAATTTAAAATACTATGAATCGCCGTACCGCTATCCAAACTACTGCGCTTGCTGCTGGCGCTACTCTACTTTCTGGAGTGAGTGTCGCTCAGAAAAATAATCTAGCTACGATGAAACCACCGACTAAAGTTCGGCATTCCGCTAGTCGTTGGTGCTATGGCTCCATCCCGCTGGAAGAATTTGTAATTGAAGCCAAAAAGTTGGGTGTAACTTCCGTTGAATTAACGGGCCCTGACGAGTGGCCAATTTTAAAAAAACACGGACTGACTTGTGCAATGGGGAACGGTAAATTTCCTGAAGGAACGGGATTAACTAGCTTTTGGGGCGACGAAAAAAATCACGATGCATTAGTTGCTTTTTATGAAGAAATCATACCTAAAGCAAAGGCAGCAGGCATTCCTTCGATTATTTGTTTTTCGGGTAACCGCAATGGACGTTCGGATTACGAAGGTTTGCGGATTTGTGCCAAAGGAATTAAACGCGTCATCAAGCTATTTGAAGAAAATGATATAATTATGTCTATGGAGTTGTTTAATTCCAAAATCAATCACCCTGATTACTTTGCGGATAGTACGATTTGGGGAGTAACTTTATGTGATATGGTCGGCTCGGATCATTTCAAATTGCTCTACGATATTTACCACATGCAAATCATGGAGGGCGATATTATTCGCAATATTCAAGATTATCATACTTATTTCAATCACTACCATACGGGTGGTGTGCCTGGACGACGGGAAATTAATGATACGCAAGAGTTATATTATCCTGCGATTATTAAGGCGATTATGGCGACGGGCTATACCGGTTTTATCGGACAAGAGTTTATTCCAACACCAGAGGATAATGCTGGGAAATTGGAGAGTTTGAAAGAAGCGGTTGGAATTTGTAGTGTGTAATAACGGTGGACGGTAGAAGGTGGACGGCAGAGCTGTTAAGTTCTTTAATGTAAAATGTAAAAGGCTAAATATAAAATTTAAAAGTACATTGAATACGTGCAAAAATGGTTCGGAACGCGACGTGTGACTTTTATACCGCAATTCTGCGGTACAGGCTATTTTGCGGTTTTACCCCGAAATTCTTCGGGGCAGGCTATTTTAAATTTTACATTAAAATTAGCACTTAACAG
>JBGCES010000234.1:0-11364 GCA_045106545.1 Saprospiraceae bacterium | reverse complement strand
TTTAATGTCATCGAAGATGCCGAAGAAGAAATTAATGAATCTTAATTTTCTTTAGCAAAAAAAAGCGATTCCAGTTTTAATGAATTGGAATCGCTTTTTTGTTGAATGACCTCTACTTTTTCACAAATTTCACCATACTCTCCCGCTCCCCTACCCTAATTTTCAAAAAGTAAATTCCAGTAGCTAAATCATTTGTATTTAACGTTTTTTGAAATAAAAACGTCGCACCTTTTTGATAAAATTCCTTAATCACCTGCCCCACTGAATTAAATACAACTAACTGAATATCAGATCTTTCTATCAAATCTAATTCAATATTCAAAACATCATTTACAGGATTAGGATACAGATTAAAATTTAAACCTAAATTAGCAATATCTACTACATCAGAAACACAATTGGGAAAGTTTTCATCGTAAACCACCGCACGTTCAAAGAGCGTTTTACAGCCCGCTGCATTCGTTAATTCTAATCCATAAACGCCATCTTCAGCGAGACAAAATTCCGCATCATCCGAAATAATTTCGTCATCCAAATACCATTGCCAAGTCGTTTCTAGCATTAAAATACTCGTATCTTCTACCATCAATAAGTTATTCTCTACATCAAATTCTACCAGCGGTGGATTTTCATTAACCATCACACTCAAAGTATCAGAAATACTACTGCATCCATCGGGTGAGGTATATTCTACATAGTAATTACCAGCAGTCTGGATCATTAGATCAGCTTGATTCTGGTTGATTAGAAACGTAGAATCTAAATACCATTGTACGTTTTCAGCGTAAGAAGCAGTGAGTAAAACAGAGTCGCCTTCGCAAAAAATCAAGTCGCCTACAACTTCAATTTGTGGTGATGCAGGAATAGGATAAACTACGATAGTGTCCTGACTACGAATCGTATCAGTAGGATGCAAAATATTCAAACGAATGGTTGCTTCGTCAGTCATGTCGGCATAGATTCCAGTATCCGCGGGTCGTAGAATAAATTCACCACAAATATCATCATCGCCACCTCCCAATAATCCTCCATCTAAATCTAGTACCACTAAATTATAAGTCGCCGCCTCAATTTTAAAGTTAGTCGGAATACTCAGTGGCGGTTCGACGTTCTCTAATGCTTGTGAAGCAAAGACTTCTACGCCCAACGTATCAAATATTTTCACTTGCAAATCGGGACGACCAAGGAAATCATCACATTCGACTGCATCAATGAAGACTTCCGTTAAAAAGAAACCCGTCGTATCGACAACTGCCTGATAATCAACTGTATATTCTCCTGCTTCGGCGTATTCTACATCCAATGGATTCTCCCGATCGGTCATTTGTCCATTCCCAAAATTCCATTGATAACTAAAGCCGTCATTCCCATTGGAAGGCACATTATTGCGGAAAGAAACCAAGGTTGAACCACAACCTGTTCCATTTCGCAAAGTGAAACCATCGGTCGTACTTTGACGCGGCGCGATGATAATCGGCACTTCTAAAATCGTTTCTGCCTCAATGACTAAAACCGTTGCGAGTAGCGAAACTTGTACGATATATTCGCCCGCGATTAAAGGCGTACCGCAGATTTTAGCGCATCCATCGTTGAGTTCAGCGGGATCAAAAACCGTTTGGCTAGGCGTCCATTCTAGACCAGGTGGTAAATTGGCAATACCCGTAATTTCAAACTGGTTAATTGTCAAACCAGCAGGCGTAGTTTCATTCGCTACGGGTGTCGTCGTGACGGGCAAACGAAAACTAATATCGCTATCGTAAGCAACGCCTACTTGCCCAGTAGCGGCAGTGGATAAAAAGACCGTATCTAAAGGTAGATTATCTGGAATAGCAATTTCGCATGCAGGACAGCTTTGCGCTGGTAAACTGATGCTCATCAATAAGCACCATAAGAGTGGTAATAATCGAGACATAAATAAATCGGATTGGAGCACAGACATTCCTGTCTGTGGATGTGCCGTGGATATTTCACAGACAGGAATGTCTGTGCTCCAGTGGCTTCGTTATTTACTCATTTTATCAACTTTTTTATTCAAAGCCGCTAATTCACGTGTCACCTCTTCTAATCGTTCCATAATATTTTTGTAATCAGATTTGCTGGTTATGCGCCAATCGTCCAGTTCCGACTTACGTTGTTCGATGACTTCTTCGACCCGCAGATTGATATTTTCGTTGATATTAGAAATTTGATTTTGAAATTCAGCGAGTTGCTTTTTTGGATCTTTGATGGTATCAATAATCGCTTTCGGCGTTACTTCCGCCACCTTTTTCCAAATATCAAAACTTTGGGCAAGTATGCCTTTTTGCTCTTCAGGCGTCTTATCTTTCATCGCTTCCATCGCCATCTCCTGCAGTTTTTCTTGTATAAACTGCGTCACTACTTCAAATTTAGCAAACCGCTTTTCATCGCCCGTTTGTACATGACGAATATTGCCACGCCACTGCATTTTCGGTTCACCCGATTTAGTAGCAAATATTTTTTGATTGAAGCGCACCACAAAGGAGGCTGTTTCTTCTTTTTTCATAAAAATGAAATAATTGTATTAAAGATTTTTAATCCAATTCACGATTTTCTCCGCTATCACTTCTCCTTGATCTTCCTGCAAAAAGTGACCGCCGTTTTCGATAATTTCATGGGGTTGTCCTTTAGTACCTGGCACTAGTTTTTGCCAAACGCGTTCTCCACCTTTCGTAATGGGGTCGCTGTCGCTAAAAAGGGTCAAAAAGGGTTTTTCCCACTTCATAAAGACTTGTTGCCACGCTTGGCGGTTATTTTCTGATTCGACATTATCGGGCGTAGAAGGAACGAGTGCGGGAAAAATTCGCGCTCCTGCTTTGTAACTATCATCGGGATAAGGCGCGTCATAAGCCGCTACAATTTCCTTACTCAATTTATTTTTAGTCGCGCCTTGGAGAAAATCACCAATCGGAAAAACAGGCGTCGTTTGCGAAAAGTGTTGCCACTTCAAAAACGCCTCGGGCATCTTTTGATCACCCGTCGGCAAGCCCGTATTACCAATTACAATCCGCTTAAATCGATCGGGTTCAGCCGTAACTAAACGCAAGCCAATCAGACCACCCCAATCTTGCGCAAACAAGGTAACTTCCTGAATGCCAATTTGTTGCAATAGTGACTGACACCATTCAATGTGCTTTGCATACGTATAATCTGCTTGCTCCGCTGGTTTACCAGAACGACCGAAACCGATTAAATCGGGCACAATACAACGATAACCTGCCGCTGTAAAAACGGGAATCATGGTGCGATATAAATAAGACCAACTTGGTTCGCCGTGCATTAATAAGAGCGTCTCGACCGCGTCTTTTGGACCTTCATCGAGGTAATGCATTTTTAATCCATCGGCAACTTCTACGTAGTTCGGTTGGAAGTCGTAGCCAGGGAGATTGGCAAAGCGTTCTTCGGGCGTGTATAAGATATTCATATTTTGAAGTTTTAGTGTTGTGCTACCTACAACGTCTTCCCGACGTTGCAGGTATTCTATGTGTACGCTAAGAGAACGTTCAACGTCGGGAAGACGTTGGACGTAGGACATTAGCCACCTAAATTCCTCGGTTTTACATTTATTTACTTCCTCCCAAATCCCCCATAATCGTACTACTCGCTAACAATCCACCGTACGCTAATGCTTGTACGCGATCGGGTGCAATCGGCTGGTATTCGGGTGAAGTGGACATGTCGATAAAGTTCTGAATATCAGGCCATTCCACTAAAGCTATCGTATGTGGTTGGTCACTATCATCACCAATAATGGTATGATTTACTTTACCCATCCAAATAATTTTCCCTCCATGTTTTTCTAACAAGGGAGCCATGTTTTTTCCATAGCGCATATAGCTTTCTTGCCCCGTTTCGTCGCTGCCGTCCACCTTTTCTTTATATTTTAAAATATTAATCATCACCACAGGCTGACCTTTGGGATAATTATGAACGAGATTGCGGAATTGTTCGCGAGTGGCTTCTATTTGATTATTTAATAACATGGAAGAAATTGTTTGAAAGGAGTTTGAGATGGTTCGATAGTGGTTTGGAAGGAGTCTTTATGCATTCATTTTATCGAGCCACTTCACTTGCGCTTCTATCGCAGCTTTAAACTCTTTTTTCATGCGCTCCACCAACTCCGCCGTCGGAATCACATCCTGAATGGTCGTTACGCCTTGTCCTGCGGACCAGATCGTCTTCCATGCTTTCGCTTCTGCTTTGGCGGCATCTAGTTCTTTACCAAAATCAATTTTGGCTTTCATCGCCCACATTTCTTTGGTAATGCCCATGGATTCGAGGCTTCTACGTAAAAAATTGGCGTTGACACCTGAAACAGCAGCGGTATAAACAATATCAGACGCGCCACTTTCCATAATCATATTTTGATAATCTTCATCTGCGCGACTTTCAGTCGTATTGATAAAACGCGTTCCTAAGTAGGCAAAATCTGCACCCATTTGCATCGCCGAAGCGACATCCTGACCATTGGACATACAGCCCGATAATAAAATTGTTCCGTCGAAAAAGCTGCGTACTTCCTGTACAAACGGCATTGGATTCAACGTTCCTGCGTGACCACCTGCTCCTGCACAAACTAAAATTAATCCATCGACACCTGCTGCCGCTGCCTTTTCTGCGTGACGACGCATAATGACGTCGTGATAAACCAATCCGCCGTAACTATGTACGCCTTCAATCACATGCGTTACCGCACCAAGAGAAGTAATAATTATTGGCACTTCGTGTTTTACACACAATGCTAAATCCGCATCTAATCGTGGATTCGTATGATGAACAATTAGATTAACTCCAAAAGGCGCAGCTTTTTTGCCTGTCTCTGTTTCCCAAGCAGATAGTTCTTTTTTGATTTGAATCAGCCATTCTTCAAAACCTGCGCTGGTACGCTGATTTAGAGCAGGAAACGTTCCAACTACACCACTTTTACAACACTCGATCACGAGTTTTGGTCCTGAGATCAGGAACATGGGCGCGGCGATGACGGGAAGTTGAAGATCAGAATAGAAAGGTGGTTGGTTAGGCATATTTTAGGAGAAAACAGAAGACAGAGGACAGACCATTTCATTGACAGATCCAGTCTGACAGTCGAAGACGATCTGACAGCGCAGCGATCTGACTTCTGTCCTCTATTCTCTAATTAGAAAGTACAATTCGGTAACGTGGTTTGCCATTTTCGAGGCGATCGAGGGCTTGGTTGACATCCGACATCTTATACGCTTCGACCATTGGTTCGATACTATGACGTGCGCAAAAATCGATCATTTGTCGCATTTGAATCGGACTGCCGGTCGGCGAAGCGGAAATCGCAGCTTGTTTTGCCATTAATCCACCAACGCGGGCTTTTACTTCGCTGGCTACACCGACGATATGGAAAACGCCTTTGGGCCGCAGAGTTTTTATATAGGCATTCCAATTCAATTCTACGTTGACAGTATCAATAATTAAATCGAAGGAGTTACTTAATTTTTTTAAGGCATCTTTATCGTGCGTACTGACGAAATGATGTGCGCCTAATTTACGTGCTTCAGCTTCTTTTTCTGGAGAGGTAGAAAAGGCGGTTACCTCGCAGCCCCACGCTTTGGCGAAAGCCAGTGCCATATGCCCTAAGCCGCCAATTCCGACTACCCCTACTCTATCTAGAGGTGTAATATTGTGCTGTAAAAAAGGGCTAAAGACGGTAATTCCACCGCAGAAAAGTGGACCCGCTTTGCTCAAATCTACGCCCTCAGGAATACTGATTGCCCATTGTGATTGTACGCGAATTTTATCCGCAAAACCACCATATCGACCAGCAATAGTTGGTTGTGCTCGGTTGCACAATTGGTGTTCGCCACCCATACATTGATCACAAACTTGGCAACTACTCGCATTCCAGCCGACGCCGACTGCTTGTCCTACTTTCAAATGCCGCACCAGAGCACCTTTGGCAATCACTCGCCCGACGATTTCATGCCCTGGCACAAATGGGTATTGCGTAAACCGCCATTCATTGTTGAGCATACTCATATCGCTATGACACAAACCGCAATGGAGGACTTCCACATCAATTTGATCGGGCGCGAGTTCGCCAAGTTCATAAGTAAATGGTTCTAATTTACCACCTGCTTCTTGGGCAGCGTAGGCGTTTACAGTCATAGTGAGATGGGTTTATTGGAGGATAGACATTCCTGTCTGTCATCACCTTAATAAAGGAGCGATATGACAGACAGGAGTGTCTGTCCTCCAAGACTTTATTCAAAAACAATCTTATCTTTTTCCTCGTGCCAACCCCAGAGTTTATCCTGATAGCGTTGGTTGAGGGCGTTGCGTTTTACTTTTAAGGTCGGTGTTAAACAGCCATTTTCTACGGAGAATGGTTCTTTAACGACAATAATGGTAGAGATCTTAGTATAATTTGGAATCGTTTTATTAACCGCTACCAATTGCTGATCCAAACCTGCTTGTAAAGCTGATTTCTCTTTCGCCATACCAATCTCAGAAGGAACAACCAGCATTACGGGCTGTGGCAAACCTAAACCCAGAATACACATTTGCTCAATGTCGGTATTGGCACTAAATTCTTTTTCAATTGGCGCAGGCACGATAAATTCGCCTTTTGCGGTTTTGAACTGGTCTTTCACCCGTCCTGTGATGTACAAAAATCCATCATCATCTAAGCGACCTTGATCACCAGTGTGCAACCAATTATCGGTCAAGGTTTCCGCAGTCTTTTCGGGCGATTTGTAATAACCTACCATATTGTAAGAAGAACGCGAAAGTATTTCGCCACTACCCTCTGCAATCTTAATTTCCGTTCCGGGCTGCGCTTTTCCAACTGAACTTTTGCGTTCGTCCTCTTCGGGTAGGAATGTACAAGCTGCCGAATTTTCTGTCATGCCATAACCTTCCGAGATCGGCATTCCAATTTTTCTGAACCAATCCTTAGTAGATTGTGGAATCGCAGCTGCACCAGAGATCATTCGCTTAGCACGAGTCATCCCCAGACCTTGTGCTAATTTCTTTTTGATAATACCACTTACAATTGGAATTTTCAGGAGTAAATCAAGTCGTTTTTGCGGCATTTTACCCAAAATCCCCATCTGGAATTTAGTATAAATACGCGGTACAGCAATGAATATCGTTGGCTGCGTATCTGATAGATTCTTGGCAAAAGTTCCTAGATTTTCCGCAAAGGAAATCTGACCACCATAAGATAAACACGCACCTTCAATTACGATCCGTTCCATGATATGATTCATGGGTAAATAAGAGAAGAAGTCGTTCTTACCCGAAAAGTCCATCCGCAATTGATTCTCTTTACGTGTAGCTGTTAGCAGGTTGGTAGCAGAACTGTAGTTGTGCATTACCCCTTTTGGCGTACCTGTCGTACCCGAAGTAAAAATAATCGTCCATAACTCATCCAATTTCGGCTCAGCAAGATCTTGGAGTGGTTCATATTTAGCTAAAACATCACTCCATTGCTGACCACGTTCTATTTTGTCATTACCTCCTGGATGCAGTGGGAAAGTAATGATAGGCATATCGGCAGGAACGCCCGTTTTCATATCATTATGCCACACCTCTAATTTTCCTACGAAAAGGGCATCTACATCTCCCAATTCCAACACTTGGGCAATCTGTTCGCCAGTCAAGGTTGCAAAGAATGGTACAGAAACATAACCTGCCATCATGATGGCTAGATCTGCAATAATCCATTCTCGACAGTTTTTGGAAACTAAGCCGATATGGGCATTGTCACGTAGATTCATATCACGTAAGGCAGCAGCAAGCCTACGTGCCATCTCTCCTACTTGACTGTAAGAATAAACTTCCCATCTTTCGCCAAAGGGTTGGCGCAAAAACGGTTTATTTGGTTCGTTCTTTTCAATATCTAAAAATGATGCTAAGAGCGTTTTTCCTTCCATGTTTTGCATATTGTTATTCCGAAATGTATTGTTAAAAAAAGAAAATAAGTATAATTGCGAAATTTCGCTATGTGCAAAAATATATAATTAATCAGAAATGCAAAATTTCAGTGATTTGTTTGGTAAAAACTCTATCAAGTTATATCAAAATTTGAAATTAAGATGTGATTCCACCGTCAACAGGCATCGCATGACCAGTTACAAAACTAGCCATATCAGAAGTTAAGTATAACATTGTCTGTGCCATTTCATCTACCGTCGCGAAACGTTTCATCGGAATGCTCTGCTCAAAACGGTACATGATTTCATCAGGAAAGTGCTTCGGGTTAAATAAACCAGTCGGCGTAAATACAGGACAAAGCGCGTTGATACGAATGCCAAATTTAGCATATTCTCGCGCTGCTGTTTTAGTCATACCGACTACGGCAAATTTACTCGCTGAGTACGCAATATTATTTGGCATTGCTCGTAATCCTGCGATACTTGCGACATTGATAATACAGCCGCTTTTTTGCTTTTTCATCTCGCGCAACTCATGCTGCATACAGTAGAAAACACCTGTTTGATTAACGGCAACTACTTTATCCCATTCTTTAATATCTGCTTCATCCGTACGCATTTGCGTAGCGCCAATGCCTGCATTATTGATTGCTATGTCAATCGAACCGAAACGATCAATTGTTGCTTCGACTAGTTTTCCAACTTGTTCGTAGTCCGCTACATTGGCTTCTACAAAAATAGCTGTGCCACCAGCAGCAGTTATATCAGCCACGGTTTGCTTGCCGCCTTCTGTGTTAATATCAGATACGACAACATTTGCGCCTTCTTGAGCGTAGGCGATAGCGGCGGTGCGTCCAATTCCTGAGCCTGCGCCCGTGATGAGAACTGTTTTATTTTTATAATTCATTAGCTTGTTTTAAAACAATGTTATATAGTTTTGGACTAATCCAGTGTCCTGTTTCAATTAGTTTATCTAATTCAGTTTTGACATTTGTAATCAATTTTGCTTTTTTGGCATCTCGTAAACAGCCAACTGTTCCAATAATTCCAATGCCATATTCTTCAGCAACTTTTCTACCTGCTCGTTCATCTATAAGTAATCTATCAGCTTGTTCTTGAATAGCTAACACAATAGCGTCAATCTCTCCTATATCTAGTTTCCCTGCTAATTCTTTGTGCAATACAGATGGTCTAGGTGTTTCAATTCTTATCCATTCAGCAGCACGAATCTCATCAATAGAAATCCCAAATTGTTCTAGTTTTTCAACTTCCAAAAAAACAGATTCAGGAAGGATGATTTCTTGAAATAAGTCCTTGAGTAGTGATAACCTACCAATTTGTATTAAACCGCTAAGTGGTCCAGTATCACATATTACTACCATAATTATTTAGGATTCTAGTTCTCTGATAATGTCTTCTTCATCAAAAATCGAAATTTTTCTTTTCCCTAATTCCTTGAAAAACTGAACTCTCGGGATACCCGCAAATTTTGCTGCTTGTCCCGTAGTATAAATTTGGTTTACAAAAAGAGTAACTGCAACTTCTAAACGAAATTGATCTTCTGTCCATCCCATTGCTTTTAGTTCATCATCTTGAATAACTACTGCCATAATCTAAATTTTTTATTTTCTCACAGAACAAATTTACATCCCATTCAGGTTTCAAGGAACAATAATTACTTTCCCCTTCACCTTCCGATCCATCATTTCCTCCAATGCTTTCGGCGCATCCGCCAACGCATAATGCCCATGAATATGCGGCTTCAATTGCCCTTTGCCATACATCTGAATCAACTCCATGGTATTCATCATATTGGCATTTGGATCGCGCATTGCGAAACTCCCCCAGAATACACCGACGATTTGACAGCCTTTTAAAAGTGGTAAGTTCATCGGAATTTTAGCGATCCCTGCGGGGAAACCGACAATTAAAAAACGTCCTTCCCAAGCCGTAGCACGCAAAGCAGCTTCGGTATAATCGCCACCGACGGGATCGTAAACGACATCCGCACCTTTACCATCCGTCAATTCTTTGATGCGCTTTTTTAAATCTTCGGTGGTATAATTTATCAGTTCATCCGCGCCCTTTTCTTTACAAATTGCCAACTTATCATCCGTCGAAGCCGCCGCGATGACTTTCGCGCCCATGATTTTTCCTAATTCGACCGCTGCTAATCCGACTCCACCCGATGCGCCCAGCACTAACAACGTCTCTCCTTCTTTCAATTTTGCTCGATTTTTGAGCGCGTGGTAAGACGTTCCGTAAGCCATCATAAACGAAGCCGCAATATCGTAATCCATGCCCGGTGGCTTTGGAAAACAACTTTTGGCGGGAACAATCACTTCCTCGGCAAATCCACCGTGCGCGACCAAACCAAATACATCATCACCCACTTTCACGTGCTTCACGCCTTCGCCCACTGCTTTGACCACGCCCGCAATATCGCTACCAGGTGAAAAAGGCAATTCGGGTTTGAATTGATACAACCCTTGGATAATTAAAGTATCAGGAAAATGAACGGAACAGGCTTTGATTTCGACTAACACTTCTTTAGCTTTAGGCTGAGGAGAAGGTACGTCGGCGAGGACGAGTTTATCGGGTGTTCCGAGTTCTTTACAGAGTATCGCTTTCATAATGATGGAGCGCAGACACTCTTGTCTGCATATTTTTTGTTAAGTGATAATAATGTTTACCGCACTGACTTGACAGACAAGAGTGTCTGTCCTCCAATTCTAATCCGCAAATTCCGCCTTTCGCTTCTGCATATTCGCCATCCCCGCTTCCATCAAATCTTGCGACATAATCATCGCCGCGTTCCAGACTTTTTGGTAATTTAAAGCGTCATTGACATCATGATCGCGGGTGTAGAGTAGCATTTCTTTCGTTCCACGAATAGAGACCGGTGATTTGGCAGCTATCATTTGCGCTAATTCCATCACACCTTCCATTAAGGCATCCTTATCGGGAAAAACGCGATTGACGAAACCGATTTGCTGCGCTTCTTGTGCGCCAAATTTACGCCCTGTATATGCCAGTTCTGCAACGATTGCGTAAGGCACAATTCTCGGCATGCGTTGCAACGTACCTAAATCGGCTACCATGCCCCAATCAATTTCTTTGATGGAAAAATACGCTGCTTCCGTCGCGTAACGCATATCGCAAGCACACGAAATGTCAATGCCACCGCCGATACAAGCGTTATCAATAGCTGCCAAAGTCGGTTTGCGACACTTTTCGATGGCACTTACACAGTCTTGTAAATGCTGCAAGTTTTTGTTGAATGCTTCCCGTTTGCGGCTTTCGCAACCATCGCCTTGATACTGCGTCACGTCCATCAACATGCAAACGTCGATGCCAGCGGTGAAGTGCTTGCCTTCACCCGTCAGAACGATAGCGCGTACGGAAGGCGTCGCGTCCAATTCTTCAAAAATCAACTTCATTT
>JBGCES010000233.1:0-2089 GCA_045106545.1 Saprospiraceae bacterium | reverse complement strand
AAAACCGCCATTGGTGCGACCGAATCTGTTACTTGGGAACACGTCAAATCAACTACTGAACTAGTCGAACGACTCAAAAAAGACGGCTACCAAATTATCGGCGTAGAGCAAGCGGAACAGAGTGTAATGCTCAACGAGTTTAAAGCAGAAAAAGAGCAACGTTACGCGCTTATTTTTGGTAATGAAGTGAAAGGTGTCGCCAATGAAGTGATGGAGCAATTGGACGTTTGCTTGGAAGTGCCGCAATTTGGAACGAAACACTCTTTGAATATTTCAGTTTGTGTAGGCGTGGTAACTTGGGAATTGCTTAGACAGATTAATAGTTAGGCACGACGAAATAAATTTCAGTTGCTAAAAAGGTAATTCGCTTATAAGATCAATTCGTATTCATATACAAATTTTAACTTATTTAATAAAACAATTTATCTCCCCGCAGCGTATTAGTAATAGTAATCGTTAAAACTAAAATTAATAACCATTTTTTTTGTACATTTGTATTGAGGGAATAGGAAAATAATAACCTCCCCACCTGACGGACTCTTTTTCTTTTTTGCTACGTTAAAATTTTTCCACGTAGCTATGGCTATGCGGAAAATTTTTGCCTTGCCTAAAGAAAAAATAGCCTCGTCATTTTGGATACCTTATTAATTGCCTACTCCCTAACCAATCTTACCTACACCAACCAACAAGCACTATTCACGACCTGTTGACGAAATCTTACTCTTCTCTACAGAGAGCTAGTCTAATTTTTTAGACCACCTCTTACTCACACGTTATAATCCACACATTAATACTTATTTGAATTTATCTTACAAAATAGCTTTGCGCCATTTTGTATCCTACTTTGATCTGAATTCACGGATCGACTGAAACACTATTATTCATACGTCCCAAGTTCGCCTACGCGTGAACCGAACATCAGTCAAGAAACCGATTTATGCGACTAAAAATTTTATTATTAACAACGGTACTGAGTTGTCAATGTCTGATTGGTGCAACTCAAATTCATTGGAATCAGTCTTATCCACTGCTTTCCAACCAATCCACCACTCCTCTTTTCTACCAAGAGGCAGCGAATCAGCTATTTGTAACGGGTTGTCTAGAAGACGAATGGACGCAGTTACAAATTCAGCCCGCATCGGGCGCACTGAGTCGTACTTCAGCCCTAGCGACTAACACCTGCGAAAGCATCCAATTAGCTGATGGTCAGACCCTTAGCTTTGAATCGGTAGCGAATGGTTATCGATTTATGCAATATCGTGGTAGTAGTTTGGTATGGACAAAAGTTCTTACTAACTATACTGGCGAGCTAACCGCTCAGCAAGTCGTCGCCCATCCTAGCAATGGCTTTTTTATTTGTGAACCTTATCCTTCTAAATTGACCCGTTTCAATCAACAGGGCAACGAGGTATATAACAAAGCAGGATTCACGCCCGTGGGTTATAGTGCCCAAATCGGGCAAGTACTCGGCAATGGTGAAGTCATTCTGCACCTTGGTCACCAAGCTGCTCGTAATCGCCGAATTACAATTATGCGCTGCGCTGCCAATAATGGTCAGACGATTTGGGAAACTGAAATTGAGACAGCAGAAAGAATCAATCGCGATACGCGCCTCTCCGCCCACTTAGATTATCCGACGATCGCAATTACCCATCATTTTGTGGATAATGAAGGCTGGGAAGCTTCTTTTATCGATCTGCGAACGGGGCGTTTTATCAATAATGAAATCGTTTATTCCTACGCAGAACGCAGTATCTTCCCAAGCGCGATTCCCAATAAAGGCATTTTCCTTACAGAGTCTTATTCCATTGAAAATCAGTCAGTTAACAACTATATTTCTATTCATCGTTATAACGAAAGTGGTATTCTTTTTTGGCGTAAGCCACTATTAGATAGCCAGCTGGAACAAGCGCGGGTAGTGAGTCAAGTAGCTGCTTTAGCTAATAATGATTTGGTATTGGCGGGCGTTCGCAACGATAGTCTGTGGCTACTGCGTTTCGATCCTACTGGCGACCTTTCTGAAGCGACCAATGGCGATATTGATGCACCAGATTTGGTGCTAAAAATCAGCGCAGACCGCCCCGATTTA
>JBGCES010000232.1:0-4089 GCA_045106545.1 Saprospiraceae bacterium | reverse complement strand
CGTGAAACTACGCAAGGGGAATCCAAATCTATTTACTCTTTCGATCTCGCCGCAAGTCGCGATATTTTAAATAAAAAAGGAACACTGACCTTTAGCGTACGCGATATTTTTAATAGTCGCCGTCGTCGCTATATTCAATTTGGTGATGACTTTTTCCGTGAAGGAGACTTTCAGTGGCGCGCGCGTCAGTTTACGTTGACCTTGAATTATCGTTTGAATCAGAAGAAGAAACGGGAGCGCGGTGGTCGTGGTGGTTATGATGGAGGTGATGGGGAGTTTTAAACTGCTGGTAGTTAAGGCTTTAGCCTTCCCTGTAAAAGTCCTTCAGGACGTCAAACCAAACTTGTAGCCCTAAAGGGCAATGACGGGAAAGCATAGGATAATGTAAAATTTAAAATGTAAAACACAAAATGTAAAAGTGAGAGCGACATTCACTTTCAGCACAAGAAGTTCACAAAGCCTGCTCCGAAGCATTTCGGAGTTAATTTTTGTACGTTCCAATGCTTAACTACCAAACCGCTCATACTTATTGCTTATTCTTACCTTTTTTCGTAAACTTGTGTCCAAAAATAAACGGATATATTGAATATGAGTGCAGCGGAAAAGCAAAAAATAATGCTTCAAGAAATAGAATTTTATAGCAGGCTATCACTACCTGAACATAACCGTTTCGAAGAACTGCGTAGAAAACAGTGGGAGCAGAAGCTAAGCAAAGTTGAACATTCGGAAATAATGTTATTTATCAATAGATTGGAACGCTTTAACGTCTTACGAATCAAACGCATCATGGAATTAGCCAAATTGCGTAACGTTGAGATGAATGAAGTGTTAGAAGAAGTTCGTGTGTTTCTTGCCAAATATGAACATTATTAAAGAATCATACTATTCTAAAAGCTAAGTGGTAGCAGAAAGCTACGGCATAGGAATAAACCTTAGAACAAAAATTCTATTTTGTTATTATACTGATTATAAATGAATAAAACTGTCCTCATCACTGGCGGAAACGCCGGCATCGGAAAATCTACCGCAATTGGTTTAGCTAAAAAAGGCTATCACGTTATCATCGCTTGCCGTAATGTAGCAAAAGGTGAAACCGCTGTCGCGGAAATTCAGCAAGCAAGTAAAAACCAAAATATTAGTTTGCTAAAATGCGATCTATCTAGTTTTGCGAGTATCAAAAAATGCGCTGAAACCTTTTTAAGTGAACATGATAAACTAGATGTTTTAATCAATAATGCGGGAATTTTTACTAGCGAGTGCCGCCCGACAGCAGAGGGCTACGAAATGCAGTTTGGCGTTAATCATTTAGGGCATTTCTATTTAACGCATTTGCTGCTAGAAGCTATTCAAAACGCGCCGCAACCGCGCATCGTCAACGTTTCTTCTAAGGCACATTATGGTTGCGAACTAGACTTTGAACGCTTCAAATGTGGTGACTGGAGTTATTCTCAGATGGAAGTCTATCGCCGATCCAAATTATGCAATGTGCTGTTTACCAAACAATTAGCTAAACGTTATCCGAATATCACTTCGCACTGTTTGCATCCTGGGGTAGTCGGAACTTCCTTTGCAAGTAAGGAAACGAGTTGGTGGGTAGGGATGGTTTGGAAATTGGGTAGCCTCTTTATGATTAGCCCCGATAAAGGTGCAGAAAACTCTATTTATGTAGCGACTTCGGAGGAAGTGTTAGCTATGAATGGCGAGTATTTTGATGATAAAAAACGCTATAAAGCGAGTAAACCCGCGCGTGATGAGCAAACTGCGGAGAAGCTGTGGAAATGGAGTATGGACGCTTGTGGATTGTAAAAAGACCGCTTTGCTGACAGAGGACAGATCGCTACGCTGTCAGATCGTCTTCGACTGTCAGTTCACACGGTCAACCTCTGACAGCGTAGCGGTCTGACAATGAAATGGTCTGTCCTCTGTCAGCAGAGCGGTCTCTTTAAAAAATATCTGGCTCTTCCGTCTTTTCTTCTGGCTCAAATCCTTCTTTGAACGCATCATATTTCTGGTCAAAATCCAGTCCGTATTTATCCGTCAAATTAAACGAAATCGTAATTCCTCCGATGAAATACCAGTCATTATTTGCTGCATTTCCGCGTGGCGTGCCGATGGGATTTAAATCTACATTTTCTAATTTCTCTCCCTCGCGAAAGGATAAAGCCGCAGCCAAAGGATCTTCTGCCAGCAGCTGACTTATATCTGGATATACACCACTTACATCGTCTAAATAATCCGTAAAAGTATATCTCAAGCCAAATCTTAATCCTACATTTACCCGATCACTAACTGCAAATTTAAAGCCCGCACCAAACGGAATTGCGCCATTTACTAAACTATATTTCTTACCATAACTAGCACGCCCTTGTCCTTCCGTACCAATCGGTTGCAGGTCGATCCACTCACCCCGATATTGTGCCTGTGGATTAAAATAAAAACCCGAAATACCTGCAAAAATATAAGGTGAGGCTTTTTTACCCGCAGGAATATTGAAAGGGACAAGATTAAGCTCACCTACAACACCAACTTCATATACATCTGAGCGAAAACTGAGATTGCGCCGTTGATCGACGAGCAACGTCGAATTGTCATCATCACCCGAAACACGCGTTTGCAGTAAATGCCCGCTGAGCGCAAAGTGTTTGCTAAGGTTATAACGTACAAATGCGCCCAACGCAGGATTATACTCAGACGACTCAATTTCGCCACTTTGTAAATCACCAAAATAGCTCGCTGCGCCTAAGGTGACGCCCGTCTCAAAATACTGCGCGGATATCCTCCCAATGAATGATGTGGAAAATAAAATAATAATTAGTGCTTTGCCCATTAGTTTTTGTACTCAAAAAAGTGCGCTGCCAATCTAGCACATACAAGGTGCGCAAAACCGACTTTTGGCACAATGAAAAAATAAGTTTTGGTTCACGTCAAAAAAAAGTGGAAATGAAAATGGTCGATGCTAATAATTTTAGTGTTACCGAAATACTACTTTGATTTGTGAAGTGATTTTTCTTAGAAAAAAAGTATTAACTAACACAAACAAACCAATACGCAGGCGTGAGATCTACTACTGAGGTAGATTTTATTGCTGACCATTGACATTAAAATTGGGAGGTATGATATTTTTATAAAATGCGTAAACCGTAGAAAGGCAAGGGGAAACGAATCAATTACGCATTTTTTCTTTTCTAAACAGAAAAATGCAAGTGTCAAATAGAATGACAAAATACAATTTTATAAAGAAATATTAAAATTTTGCAAGCCAAGAAGGTTTAAAACTGTGACAGTAATAATTGACTATCAGAATCAAAATTAAGTCTCAATTGATTTGCTAGAACGGCGATTAATACTCCGTTCTAGCTTTTTTGAGTTGTAAAAGTTGCAGGGAATTTTTCCAACTATACCATAGTATTACCGAAATAATTAATTAAACACTTAAGATTTAGAATTAGGACTGTACAAAGTTTTTATTTGACGCTGATTCTCTATGATTTTTCCCGTAATGCTACGCAAAAAATCATAGAAAATCAGCGTCAAAAACTGTGTCTTTTGCAAAACTTTGTACAAGCCTAATTTAGAATTGACCATTTTTTCTATATTTTTCAAACAGTACAACAACTTAGCGAAGCGATCTCACAACCGCAGGAAGTAAATACTCATTTCTAAATCGTTTAACTATTCTCCTAGCCTGCTCCGCAGCATTGCGGAGACCAAAAGGAAGAATTAATTATTTCGGCGTGGCATAACGAGTAGCACGTTTTAAAAACTAAAACAATCCAATCCGCGTTTGCCAGATTTTCGGCTACCAGATAAACCGTTATCTAAAAAATTGTAGGAAATAGTTATTCCTGACATATAGTACCAATCACGGGCTTTATCGTTGCCGCGACCTACATTTTCACTAGTTCCAGCAGTGTCTGTAGAAGTACGGCGATCACTTAATTCAGCAGCAAGATCTCCTCTGGCAGCCCGAATTAATTCTCGGTCAGCATAACTGCGACTTACGTCATCAATATAATCCGTAAAAAGTAGGCGTGCACCAAATTCTAAACCAATATTCAGTGCGTCCGTCAAGGCAATTTTTACGCCCCC
>JBGCES010000231.1:0-2691 GCA_045106545.1 Saprospiraceae bacterium | reverse complement strand
CAAATCTTCTGCCGATGGGCAAAAAATTCAAGGTTGGATTGTAAAGCCACCTAATTTCGATGCCTCGAAAAAGTATCCATTGATGCTGGAAATTCACGGTGGTCCTTTTGCCAATTATGGCAATCGTTTTTCATCAGAAATGCAATTATATGCAGCGGCGGGTTACGTCGTTTTATATACTAACCCGCGTGGTAGTAGCAGCTATGGAGCCGATTTTGGCAATCTAATTCATCACAATTATCCGAGTCAGGATTATGATGATTTGATCACAGGCGTGGATGAAGTGATAAAAAAAGGCTACGTCGATCCCAATCGTCTATATGTTACGGGTGGTAGCGGCGGTGGTGTTTTAACGGCGTGGATTGTCGGAAAAACAGATCGATTTAAAGCGGCGGTCGTAGCGAAACCCGTGATCAATTGGTATAGCTTCGTACTACACGCCGATAATCCTGCATTCTTTTACAAATATTGGTTTCCAGGTAAGCCGTGGGATAATTTAGAGCATTATATGAAACGCTCGCCCATTTCGCTAGTCGGTAATGTAACCACCCCAACGATGCTACTCACTGGCGAACAAGATTACCGTACACCGATGTCGGAAACGGAACAGTATTACGCCGCTTTGAAATTGAATGGCGTAGAAACGGCGATGGTTCGCATTCAAGAATCTGGTCATGGTATAGCCGCGCGCCCAAGCAACTTGATGGCGAAGGTGTTATATGTCTTGGGTTGGATGGAAAAGTATCCGTAAATTTAGATGGAATAGTTATCGGATTCTTTGGAAGAATCCGATAACTACTTTTACTTTCAGTTCATTACCATTTTGCTAACCACTCCCCTATCCGTTCTATTCCGTCTTTCACTCGCACACCATGTTTTGACCAGCTAAATCCTTCATTATCAGCAGGTTCATTAAAATCAACAAAGGCTAAACGCGCTGTCAATTGCTCAGGAGAGCAGCCAAAAGCAGTACCAGGTAATAACGCAACCCCTGTGTCAGACAACAATTTTTTACAAAATTCACCTGAGGTTTTAATGCCTGCTTGCGCTAATTTTTCTCGATGATTTTCAAAATCAGGAAAAATATAAAAACCACCTTGTGGCGCGTGTACTTTTACACCAAACGACTGCAATTGCGTAGCGCAATACGTGCCAACTTCTTTAAGAATTTCAAGTTGATATTGTAGATAATCTGCTAATTTAGCATAGTCCGCATACGCCGCTTCCGCTGCCACTTGCACAGGAACGGGCGCACAGGAATAAGTTTCGGAAGCAATGCCAATCAGCGCGCGTTTGAAATCGACAGGAATAGCATCGGGCAAAAATGCCGCCCCAAAACGCCAACCGCCTGCGCCACACCACTTCGACAAGCCAGTAGTCGTAATTGTACCTTCGGGATAGAAATTGGCAAGCGATTGGTGCTGATTTTCAAAATCCAATAAACCATATATTTCATCCGCAATCACCCAGATATTGAGTTCGCGCGCAACTTTTGTGATGGTTTGCAATTCCTCCGCAGAATAACTCAAACCATCGGGATTACCCGGATAGTTAAGAATCAAAAGAGAAGATTGATAGCGTTTTTGTTGTACCGCAGCGCGTAAATTTTCCGCTGTTGCCCGCCAGCGTTGAGTGAAGGAAGTCTTAACCAAAATCGGATGTTGACCTAATAATTTCACCTGTGGCGCATACGATACCCACGCAGGTTGGGGAATTAATACATCCAATTCCTCAAACGCCATCATAATACTAAACAGTAAAATCTTTGAGCCTGGAGCAAGTAAGATATTTTCAGGTTGCACTTTTAATCCATTGTGATCAAAATGAAACTTGGCGATGCGCTGCCGCAATTCAAGACTGCCTTGAACCGAAGAATATTCTTTGCGATCCGCTGCCCCTTGCAAAGCAGCAATCACCCCAGTTGGCGGTAAAAAAGGCGATTGACCAAAGCCAAATTTGATAATATCACGTCCCTGCGCAGCCAATTCGCGGGATAAGGTGTTAATTTGAAGTGTAGGTGAAGTAGTGACGGTACGAAACATATTTTTGACACTGTTTTTGAAATGCTCGCTACGCCATAGCTTCCTACTACCGCGCAGCTTTTATGCTAAAATCAATTCAATTTATCATGAATACTTCAACAATACAACATTTATCTTCC
Source organism: Saprospiraceae bacterium (assembly GCA_045106545.1). Classification (GTDB taxonomy): domain Bacteria; phylum Bacteroidota; class Bacteroidia; order Chitinophagales; family Saprospiraceae; genus JBGCES01. The sequence goes on along the minus strand of JBGCES010000231.1, from coordinate 530 downwards.
AATCCTCGTCAATTATTTTTTTGGGATGGTATCGGTGCCTTAGCATCTGCGACCTTGCTTGGATTGGTCTTACCTAGATTTACCGATTTTTTTGGAATGCCCGCTGCGGCATTGTACATTTTGGCGATTATTCCCGTCTTTTTTATGGCTTATGATGCGCTCTGCTACTGGTTTGCAGCAGAAAATTGGCGACCGTGGTTGCGTGGGATTGCGGTGATGAATCTACTGTATTGTGTCTTGTCGATCTATTATTTGACGCAACACTGGGAGGCGTTGACGATTTGGGGGTGGATTTACTTTGTGGGGGAGTTGGTGATTATTGTGTTGTTGGTGTGGGTGGAGTGGAGAACCGCTCGCTGGTAGGGAGCTTCCTAAGAATGCATAGCTGGGGTGGAGCTTTCCGCTCCGTCCAAGCTTTTATTTGCAAGAAAAAAGCTCAGTGGCAGCGGGAAGCTGCGACCGAGCCAGCGCCGCAAACGTTAAACTTTTAAAATATATCTTTTTTTTCTTTGTTTTTTTTATAACGCCAC
>JBGCES010000230.1:0-14212 GCA_045106545.1 Saprospiraceae bacterium | reverse complement strand
AGAAAACGCAGGGCAAGTACGTACGAATCGAGTGATTAAACAGTAAGAATTCGGAGGAGAAAAAAGAGAAGTGGGTGCAGGGAATTCAACTATTAGTTGGAATTTTCCAAGTCCCTCCTCTCTCAATGAAATGGTCTCTTTTCTCTCTTCTCCATAAAAAGATAATTAGTTAAATCAGAGCGTATTTGTGATGCGTATCCAAATCAGTAATACTACTGGTTTGGTGCGCCTTTTAGTGACCATCAATTAACAATTATTTCTTTACTCATAAAAATCTAATCTATGTTTTCAACATTCAAAAACGCAAAACTCGCTTTCCTAGCAGGCGGCTTATTCTTTATTGGACTATTCGCTTTTAGCCCACGACCAATAGACATTACCAATAATACTCCTGCCAGTACTACCGTATATGACGAAGCATTTTTAGGTCAAATTGTCATGACTGGAAATAGTTATTGTCCACGTAATTTTATGGAGTGCAACGGTCAGTTGTTACCCATCAATAGCAATACTGCCCTCTATTCAGTAATGGGCATAACTTATGGTGGTGATGGAAGAACAACCTTTGCAATACCAGATTTACGGGCTCGGACAGCCATTGGTAGCGGTAGAGCGAATTATTCAAATCTAGAAGTCAAACAGGGTGATAAGGGCGGTTTAGTAAAGGTAACACCTGCATCCACTGGCGAAGCCAATCCAGTAGAAACTATTGCTACATTAGGTGTGCGATACTGCATTTGTGTACAGGGAGAATATCCATCAAGAAATTAATACAGAGCGTATTTGTGATGCGTATCCAGACCAGTATGAAAGCTGATTTGGTGCGCTTTTTTCCAATTTTTTAATATTCAGTTCAACTGATACTTATACTTCAAAAACGGAACATTCCGTGGTCTTTTAACCTTTAAAATTTTTATAAAAATGAGTAAAATCAAAGAAATTAATGGTAAACAATTGCACGCTGGCATGCTAGCGGAAGCAGAAAAAGCCGTTGCTGGCAAAGGCGATGGGCGCATCTCGGAGGCAGATGCTAAGAATGTTTTAAAACATCTAGACGCTGATCCCGATGGAACTGCCCCTGCAACCTTACAACACATTCATGATTCTTACCAGCTTACCTCAACTGCAAGAACATTAGTAGCCAATCAAATTAGCAGTTTATCTACAGCTCAAACTTACAATGGAACAGATGTTCCGTATTGTAAAGAAGGAGATATCTATGTGATTGCTACTACCGATGATGGTCACATGCCAATGCCAACAGAAGATGTCAATAAGGTCGATAATGCTTTAAACTGCTATGGTAATGGAGGCTCGAACGGTACACCTCTACAGAGATGGAATAATCACTCGACCAACCTAGCTAATCAATGGATGCTAATGGCTAATCCAAGTAAACCTAAAGGTAATTGGATGTTGTTGAGTCTCAATTCAGGCTTATGTATAGATGTAGATGGTCCCAGTAAAGATGCTGGTGCAAAAGTTCATTTATGGAGTACTGGCGAAAGAGATTCCACAACTTGGCAGATTGTTTCCAACGGTAGCGTTAATCATTTATGGAATAACAACAAATCTTTTGCTTGGGCGAATATTGTAAATCTAAATAGCCAGAAACGGTTGGAGTGCCCCCCTGGTGATAAAGCCATTCAAAATTCAGGTGATTGGACAGAAGAATATTGGGCATTTTATTGGCTAAAAAATGTCAAACCGACAATATCTCAATCTGGTACAATATCATCAGCGGTTCATCCACCTAAGTCAAAAGACGAAACTGGATCACAAGCATACTCTAGAGAAGCATTAATACCTTTCTACAAGGTTAGTGATAGTCTTAGTATGGGACAACGCATTCAACAGTCACCTTTTTATAAATTAGTCAGAACCGCTAAGTGGGTTTTTCTAACTGGACAAGACAATCCATTGACAGCGGAGCAAATGAAACAAACTGGTAGTGCCCCCAAGATCAGTTATACGGATAAGACTGATGCAGGTTTTAGTCAATCCGAAAGTCAATCATTTTCTGTCAAAGTAGGGGTCAGCATTGAAGCAGGAGAAAATGCTCCTGTAGGACCTTCCTTTAAAGCTACTGTAAGTACAGAACTTGGATTTACTTCTACCACTCAATTTACCAGTTCGTTTAATCATACAACCAGTAGAACGTACGAAACTCCTATCCCTGCCCAGACTACTGTTCTACTTTGGCGTTTAGATGAAACCTATACCCTAAAAAGACAAGATGGCACAAATGTACAAAGTTGGCTAAACCGAGGAAAGGTACTTTATCCTAGTTTTAAATCTGATGTAAACAACTCCATTGAAGACAGTGCAAATTTCAGCATTAAACCCATTTCAATTAAAACAGATAATTAGCAATATCAAACAAGGCTATTGACAATTAAATACAGAGCGTATTTGTAGAGCGAAGTCCGATCTACTATTTGCAGTAGATCGGCGCTCTTTTTAGCTCAAAAACCTATCAGCAAAGAATAGTAATAAATCATTTTTTAGCCTAGAAGAGTAGTTTATTGACTACTCTTCTAATTGGCTTCTGGTGCTGATTATCAACCAATTAGTGCGTACTCAATCGATATATTTATTAAAAATTAAAAAATTTATAACCATGTCAACCACAACGCTTAGCGCAGCACCAAAAGCCAGCGCACCTACCGCGATGACACCCTTTGCCTGTACCTTCACACCCAACCTACCAGAACTTTTACAACACCTCAACTGCTCCATTGCCCTCACTACTTTTCAAGCGGGCAAAGTAGTCATGATCAGCCCACGTAATAACGAAGAGCTTATTCAATTACCCCGTACTTTTCACAAAGCCATGGGCATAGCCGTACAAGGAGACCGCATGGCAGTAGCCACTAAAAGCGAAGTCGTCGTTTTACGCAACGTACCGCAACTCGGACAAAGCTATCCCAAGCGACCACAAACCTATGATAACTTCTGGTATCCACAAGCAACCTTCTACACGGGCGCGGTCGATATTCACGATTTACATTTTGGCAAAAAAGACATCTGGGCAGTTAACACTTCTTTTTCGTGTTTATGCACCATTGATAGCTACCATAGCTTTACGCCGCGTTGGAAACCTAATTTTATTAGTAAACTCGCCAGCGAAGATCGTTGCCACCTCAATGGTTTGGCAATGGAAAATGGCGCACCTAAATATGTTTCCGCACTCGGCACAGGCGATAGCTTCCAAAGCTGGCGCGAAAATATCACAGGCGGTGGCGCAATTATCGACGTAGCGAGTAACGAAATCGTTGCTGCCGAACTCGCCATGCCACACTCGCCCCGTTTGTACAACGGCAAATTATACGTCCTTCTCTCAGCCGCCGAACAGCTCATTTGTCTCGATCCCCAAACGGGCAAATACGACGTCGTGGCGCAACTTGCAGGCTTTGTGCGTGGTATGGACATCATTGGTGAACACCTCTTTATCGCCACTTCTAAATTGCGGAAAAACTCTTCCACTTTCAAACACCTCAAAATCGCAGACAAAGCCGACAAAGCCAGCGTTCAAGTCATCCACCTACCGACGGGTGCTAAAATGGCAGAACTACATTACACCGCTACCGTGGACGAAATCTACGATGTAAAAATCTTACCCAATAGCCAACGTCCGAATATCATCAACACCTATACCGACGCCCATCATCGCGGATTAGTCACCCCTGGTGGCACCTTCTGGGCAGCCGATATACCCGAAGATTTAGCGGCTACTGCACCGAAAGTTATTGCAGAAAAGTAAGACCGCTGGTAGCAAAGGCTTTAGCCTTTCCCGTCAAAGTCCTTTAGGACGTAGATTCATCAGTTCGCCCTAAAGGGCTGCAACAGCAAAAGCTAAAGCCTTTACTACCAAAACCACACAGTACCCAATACTTAATTCCCAAGTAGAAAGTGCCCGTCAACCATCCACCTTCTACTGTCAACCATTAAAAAAATATCATGACAGCAACAGTCGATACCAAACAACTCTATCAAACCGCCATCCAACTTCAACAACAACGCAAATTAGCCGCCGCTTGGGAGGCATTTCAAGAATTATTACAAGCCGACGGAAAACACCTTGCGGGTTTACTCGGCATCAGTCGCTTATTGTATCAAAATAAAAAATACGACACTGCCCTCCCCTATTTAGAACGCTTGGTGCATTTGCATCCACTGACTTTTGAAGGTTGGTATTTATTAGGTGTTTGCTATGCGCGTACTAAAAACGAACGGGCATTAGCGGCTTTGCGCAAAGCCCTACATTTAGCGCAAGCAAAAACGCCACAGCAGTACGAAACGTTCTATCAACTCGCGAAAGTACTACGCAATCAAGAAGATGTCGAAGGTGCAGAAAAGTTAGTAGATCGCATCTTAAAAGACAATGCAGCTCACCCGAAAGCATTGACGCTAAAAGGGCAGTTTTTACAAAAACGCGAAGAGAACGAAGCGGCTTACGAAGCATTCAAAAAGGCAGTTAAGAAAATGCCCAATAACGCCCCCGCCAATCACAACTTTGCTTGTATGGCGCGAGTGTTAAAAAAGCCCGCTGAGGCACGCACCCATTTTGAAAAGGCACTCCAACTCAATCCAAATTGGGATGAGCCATTACGCGAATTTGCTTTATTGCTTTCGCAAGAAGGTGAACCGTTAGCAGCAGAAAAATTATTAAAAAAAGCCCTCAAAATCGCCCCCGATCATCCCGAAAACTATCGCTCCATCGCGCAGTGGTACGCTGCGAATGGCGACCGTCGTAAAGCGATTAAGTATTACGCTAAGTTGGCTAAAATGCTACCTGAAGATGTAGCAGCACAAACCGCTTTGGGAAGCACTTTTGCAGCCGTTGGCGCGTATGGCAATGCGATTCCCGCGCTAAAAAAAGCATTAGAAATCGAGCCAAGCGCAGAAGCAGCTACGGCACTCGCGAGCGCATATGTCGCTAATAGTCAACTCGGAAAAGCGGGCGATTATCTCACGCAGGCATTGCGTTTAGACCATGAATACATTCCTGCAATTTATCAAAGTGTTACGCTGCGGGCGAAGTTATGTGACTGGTCACATCGCGAAGACGACTGCGCATTATGGGAACAAACGGCGCTGCGACAAATGGCAAGTGAAGATGAAAAAATCAGCCAAGCGGGTTTACCACTTTTGGACATGAATTACTACAATTTGTCCATGGAACAACACTTACAACTCAATCAGTTTTCCGCAGCACAAGCCGTAGAACGAGCAGAATTTATTAAAAAACAAACCGATTTTACGCACGAACCACACGGACACGACCGCTTACGGGTTGGCTATATTTCACCAGATTTTCGTCATCACCCTGTCGGTCGTATCATCCAACACGTTTTTACGGCACATCATCGCGAGCAAGTCGAAATTTACGCTTATTCACTCTCTGAAGCGCGCGCCGAAGACGACATTCGCAAGTCAATTGAAGCGGGCGTGGATCACTTTCGTGAACTTTCTTTTGCATCCAATACCGACGTTGCTAAACAGATTTATACCGACGAAATTGATGTATTAATTGACCTTGGTGGCTATACGGCTTATGCGCGACCTGATGTATTGGCGGCTTGTCCCGCGCCCGTACAAGCGCATTTTTTGGGTTACCCCAATACGAGTGGTGCAGATTTTTATGATTACATCATTGCGGATGAACAGCTTGTGTCGCAGGAAGTAGAGCAGTTTTATAGTGAAAAAATTTGCCGCTTACCCAACGCCTTTCCTGGTGCAATTCCACAAACTGAATTAGCGGAACGCACGCGCGCAGACGAGGGCATTGCCGAAGATGCATTTGTCTTTGCTGCCTTCAATCGTCCTGAAAAATACGACCCGCAGATGTTTGTCACTTGGTTAGACATCGTGAATGCTGTTCCCAATGGCGTATTGTGGATTGGTGTCAGCCCAACCGTACAAACCAATTTGAAAAAATTCGCAACCGATCATTGGTTAGACATGAGTCGCGTCCACTTTTCTGATTGGGCAGACTACGCTACTTTCTTACAACGACTCAAATTATCCGACCTGTTTTTAGATACGCTTCATTATGGTGCGGGTGCAACGGCAGTAGCGAGTATTGCCATGGGCACACCCGTTCTGACCACGACCTGCGCCAATTTCACCTCTCGCCTAGCGGCTACTGTCGTAGCAGGCGCACAGCAGCAACAATTGATTTGTGCTGATCTGGAAAGCTTTAAAGTTAAAGCAATTGAGTTAGCCAACGATCCGATTGAGATGCAAGAACTCCGTGCGCAATTGCGGATTCAACCCGAACAATTACCACTGTTCGATATGGATCGCTTTGCAGCGAATTTGGAGAACGCTTACGCGAAAATGTATCAGGAATTTTTGGAGCAATAAGAATAAGTATATCAGAGGTGTTCGCCACCGGACTGTCTGACATGGGCAGTCGTGGTGGCTTTTCTGATTTATCAGAATGATAGTCGAAATAGCCATTAATTATTTCGGCGTGGCTAAGCTCAAAATCCATTACTTTTTTTAACCCTCATAATTTATTTTCATGATGAAATTCAAACCCAAAAGTTTCCGCCAACAGCACTGGCAAAAAACTTATCGTAAACTCAAAAAACGGCTCGACCGCGCCTTGGAAAACGGCAATTTCCACGATTGGAGTCGCCGTAAAAAATACAAATTATTGCAACGCATGCGGCGTTATGCGCAGCGGTTGTTGCAGCCCTTGCCGACTATCCCTGTCAAGGCAATAGCAAAAGCAACGGCACTGAGTACCGCACTCTTTGCTACTGCGGCTACGCCAGTCATTGATAACTATAGCCCGCTAGTCGAACATCTGCCAAGTATGATGACACTTCCTGAGGTGAGCGTCACGCTCAGCCCAACCTCCGTCACTGAAGATGGCATGAACAACCTCGTTTACACCTTTGCGCGTACGGGAGCAACAACGGACGCGCTGGTGGTTGAATTTGAAATCTCTGGCACAGCAAATGCGGCTTCAGATTATACCATTGCAGGTGAAACCACCCCCGATTCGCGTACTATTACAATTCCTGTGGGGATGGCTTCCGCAGATTTGACTATTACTAGTACAAGTGATATGCTTGACGAACCCGATGAAACGGTAGTCGTAAGTATTCCAGAACCTGTGGTAGAAATATCTTTTGGTGTCAGTTCCTCCAATCCTTTTGGCTTAGTAGATATTGGCAGTTCTGCCTCACCTACCTTTGCCGATTTAGATGACGATGGTGACCTAGATGCTTTCGTTGGAAATAGTAATGGTAATATCGTTTACTTCCAAAATGACGGCGCGGGTAACCTCAGTTCTTTTGCTTCCAATAATGCTGTCAACCCCTTTAATGGCATAGATATAGGCTCAGATGCTGTCCCAACCTTCGCCGATATTGATGACGACGGTGACCTAGATGCTTTCGTTGGAAGTAGTAACGGTATTATCGTTTACTTCCAAAATGACGGCGCGGGTAATCTCAGTTCTTTTGCTTTCAACAATGCCGTCAACCCCTTTAATGGCGTGGATGTAGGTCGCTATGCCACGCCAACCTTCGCCGACCTGGATAACGATGGTGATCTAGATGCCTTCGTCGGAGAAAGTCAAGGTGGTATCTTCTACTTCCAAAATGATGGCGCGGGTAATCTCAACTCTTTTTCTTCCAACAATGCCGTCAACCCCTTTAATGGGATGGATGTAGGTCGCTATGCCACGCCAACCTTCGCCGACCTGGATAACGATGGTGATCTCGATGCGTTCGTCGGAGAACGAGGTGGTGGCATCTTCTATTTCCAAAATGATGGTGCGGGTAACCTCAACTCTTTTTCCTCCAACAATGCCGTCAACCCTTTTAATGGGATGGATGTAGGTTTCTTAGTTTTTCCATCCTTCGCCGATTTAGACGCAGATGGTGACCTCGATGCCTTTATCGGAGAATCTAATGGTGATATTATCTATTTTCCTAATGAAAGTGCCCCTATCTCCTACGAAGTTGCCTCAGCTTCCAATATGGCAATCGGCACTATTCAAGATGACGATATCTTACCAGAAATCAGCATAAGTGTTAGCCCCGCAAGCGTAGAGGAGAATGCTGGTAATACGTTAGTTTATACCTTCACTCGTACGGGTGGCAATGTAGGAACTCCAGCCATTGAGGTAAAATTCTCTCTAGCAGGAACTGCCATTTTAAATACCGATTATACCCTCGCGGGGGAAACCAGTCCTGGTTCTTTTACTATCACCATTCCTGACGGACAAACTACTGCCGATTTGACCCTTACGACTACTCCCGATACGGATGTAGAGTTAGACGAAACCGTCATTGTAGAAATACAAACTGATATTCCGCTAGGTGCTAGTAGTCAAAATCCTTTCGGATTTGTGTACACAGGTCGCTATGCTTCCCCAACCTTCGCTGACCTAGATAGCGACGGTGACTTAGACGCATTTGTCGGTAATCGTGACGGCAATATCGTTTACTTCCAAAATAACGGCGCGGGTAATCTAAATTCTTTTTCTTCCAACAATGCCGTCAACCCCTTTAATGGCGTGGATATCGGGAGCAATGCCTCTCCTACTTTTGCAGATTTGGATGACGATGGTGACTTAGATGCTTTCGTCGGAAATCGTGATGGTAATATCTTCTACTTCCTAAATGACGGCGCAGGTAACCTCAGTTCTTTTGCTACCGATAATACCGTCAACCCTTTTAATGGCGTGGATATCGGGAGCAGTGCCACTCCTACCTTTGCAGATTTGGATGGTGATAGTGACTTAGATGCCTTCGTTGGAAGTACTGGCGATGATATCCTCTACTTCCAAAATGACGGCGCAGGCAACCTCAGTTCTTTTGCTACCAATAATGCCGTCAATCCCTTTAATGGTGTAGATGCTGGGAGATTTACCTCTCCTATCTTTGTAGATATAGACGCAGACGGTGACCTAGATGCTTTTATTGGAAAACAAACCGGAGGGATATTCTTCTTCCTAAATGACGGCGCAGGCAACCTCAGCTCTTTTCCTACCAATAATGCCGTCAACCCCTTCAATGGTATAGATGTAGAAGGTTTCAGTGCTGCCCCAGCCTTCGCTGACCTAGATAACGATGGTGACCTAGATGCTTTCATTGGAAATTCACTCGGTAATATCACTTATTTCTCGAACGATCGCCACCTAAGGGCCTATGAGTTAGCCGCTACTATAGGTGAAAGGAGCGCTACGGCTACGATTGTGAATGATGATACCGAATTTTCCATTACGCCCTTAGTTGCAGTCGTAGAAGAAGGAAATACAGGGGATAATACGGCATTTACATTCACAGTTAGTCGGGTAGGTAAGATCGATAATGCCATTACGGTTGATTACAATATAACAGGAGTTGCAAATGCCGATGATTTTACTGGAAACTTGATCACCGGAACGGTTAGCTTCGCCGCCAACGAAGCAAGTAAGACGCTAACGATTAATGTCAATGGGGATGTGCTAGAAGAGAACAATGAAGATTTTACCGTTACACTTGTTAATCAATCCTTCGGCACCATATCTCTTATAGAAGGCATGGCGAATGGTAGAATTAAAAATGATGACCGACTAACGGTCGGTGTCACTGTTAGTCCAGCTACAGTTGAAGAAGATGATAATGGCACTTTTGCCTACACTTTTACACGGGATAATTTTCTCAGTGCTGCCCTTCCGTTAGTCGTCAATTTTAGTATTACTGGTACGGCTAGTACTGCTGACTTTGAAGTATTAAATGCCGATAATTACGACACCAGTACGGGTATTGGCTTCATAACAATTCCTGCTACCGAAACTTCCATCAATTTAAGTATCCGAACCTTAGCAGATCTTAGCATCGAGGCGGATGAAACCATCATTGTCAATATTGAGACTGGAAATCTAGTAGTGGGTTTTGCAGAGTCCCTGCTTAATGCTTTCGGCTTTGCTGATGTAGGCTCTAGAGCAGCACCCGCCTTTGCAGATTTGGATGACGATGGTGATCTCGATGCCTTCGTCGGAAATAATGATGGCAGCATTTTATACTTCCAAAATGATGGCGCGGGTAATCTAAATTCGTTTGCTTCCACCGATGCGGTAAATCCTTTTAATGGCGTGGATGTCGGGAGAAGTACCTCTCCTACCTTCGCAGATTTGGATGACGATGGTGACCTAGATACTTTCGTCGGAGAATACAGTGGAGGCATCTTGTACTTCCAAAATGACGGCGCGGGTAATCTCAGTTCTTTCGATTCGGATAATCCTTTTAATGGCGTGGATGTCGGGATAAATACCTATCCTACCTTCGCAGATTTAGATAACGATGGTGACTTGGATGCTTTCGTCGGAGAGAATCAAGGTGGCATCTTCTACTTTCAGAATGACGGTGCGGGTAACCTAAGTTCATTTTCTTCCGTTAACAATTCTATCAATCCTTTTCAGGGCATTGATGTCGGGAGCGGTGCCTCTCCTACCTTCGCAGATTTGGATGAGGATGGTGACCTAGATGCTTTCGTCGGAGATAATTTCGGTGGTATGTCCTACTTCCAAAATGACGGCAATGGTAATCTCAGTTCTTTTGCTACCAACAACGCCAGCAATCCTTTTAATGGCGTGGATGTAGGGACTTACTCCAAGCCTGCCTTTGCAGATTTGGATGAGGATGGTGATCTGGATGCCTTCGTAGGAGAATCTAATGGTAGTATCATCTACTTTGAAAATATATCTGGTCCAGAATATGCTATCGCTGCTACAACTCCCGCTGCTACGGGTACTATTGTCAATGACGACAGTAGTTTCTCGATTGCCGCTACTGATGCGGATAAAAATGAAGGGAATTCTGGCACGACCGATTTCACCTTTACCATTACCCGTGCGGGCGATAGTCGGGCAGCCGCACAGGTGTATTTCCTATTGAGTTCAGATGCGGCCGACAATCAGGATTTTGCTTCGCTGAGTTCGGGTGTGATTTTCTTCGCAGCCAACGAAACGTCAAAAACGTTAACGGTCAAAGTCGTCGGTGACACGGAGACCGAAAGCGACGAAAACTTCAATGTCGTACTCACAGGTAGTAGCTCTGGAACTATTCCTGTAGCGGGCAACATCGCCCAAGGCACGATCCGCAACGACGACATGACGGGTTCAGCGGGTGAGTTTGCTATTGCTGCCAGTGGTAGTACTACTAAATTAGAGGGCAACGAGGGCGCAACCAATTTCCTATTCACCATCACACGTACGGGTGATAATTCGGAAGTTGCTTTGGTGCAATACTCTGTCACTGGTGATGTCGATGCCGATGATTTTGTGGGGCGTTTACCTACCAATGAAGTCATCTTTTTTGCCAGTGGTGAAAGCAGTAAAACGCTGACCATTCAAGTACAAGGCGATAATGACCTGGAAGCCAATGAAGATTTCACCCTTACGATTGCTAATCCTACGGTCGGAACGATTGCTTCCGCTGGCGCAACGGCGGCAGGTACGATCACCAACGACGATGCTCAATTTAGAATCGCTGCCAACACAGGTAGTGCCAACGAAGGCAATAGCGGCACAACTGCGCTCACTTTTGATGTAACGCGCACGGGAGAACTAGGAACAACACTAAGCGTTGATTTCGCGGTGGAAGGCGATGATGTCAATGCGGATGATTTCAGTGGATCTTTACCAACTGGAACACTCAATTTTGCTGCGAATACCACGAGCAGTACCATTGTCATTTTGGTTGCGGGTGATAGTAACGCCGAAGCAGATGAAGATTTCCAAGTCGTACTCAAAAACCCTAGTCTAGGTGCAAGTGTAGCCGATAATAACGGATCAGCTACAGGTACGATTCAGAATGACGACGGTGCGCTTCCGCTCGATCTACTCTCCTTCACCGGCAAAGTAGCCAAAGACCAAAGTCACCTCAACTGGCACACCGCCAACGAACGCAACGTAGCTGGCTATCACATCGAATGGCAAGTTAACAATGTCAAATGGGAAGCAATCGGCTACCAGAAAGCGACCAACGAAGCGGAAGCAACTTACAACTTCTCGCATACCCAACCCGCGACGGGCGTCAATTACTACCGCCTACGCAGCGTGGATAACGATGGTAAAGAAACATTTTCTAATGTCGTCGCGCTCAAATTTGCGCAAGCTACAACTGAACTACTCGTTTATCCGAACCCGACTAAAGGTCAGTTTAGCGTAGTGTTACCAACTGACTTTTCCGAATTAGAACCTACCGAATTAATGATTAGAGATATTACGGGTCGCTTGGTCTATCAGACCCAAGTGAATGGACAAATTGACGTACAGTTAAACGATTTACCGACAGGACAATACGTGCTCCATTTAGTGCAGGGCGATCAAGTTGTCGTGGGTAAAATTGTGCTTGAATAAGAAGTAATCTGTTAAATACAGAGCATATTTGTTGATTGGAAGGCTACCTGCGGGTAGCCTTCTTTATTTAAGCTATCACCTTTGGCAAAAAACTCTCCGCTTGCGCTTCTTGATAAATCCCTACCCAACTCGTCGGTATCGCTTGCTCATCTAATAATGCGCCCGTTGGCATTTCTGGAAAGATAGCATTGTATCGCTTAGTTTGATTAAAATTGGTACGTCGATAAATATGCTGACGTTGAAACTGTTGTGGATGTTCCAAACCCGCCGCTGCTGTCAATTCCATTAAACTTTCAATGGTTTCGCGGTGATAATTGGCTACCCGCACTTTTTTATCACTTACCACCAAACCTGCCGTCAATTCAGGATCGTGGGTCGTCACGCCCGTTGGGCAAGTATTTTGATTACATAATAAGGCTTGAATACAGCCCAATGCCAGCATCATTGCCCGCGCGGAATAAGTGGCATCTGCTCCCAACGCCAAAGCACGCACAATATCAAAACTCGTCACCATTTTACCAGAAGCAATCAGCTTAATTTCTTTCCGTAAATCAAAACCCGTGAGACAATCATGGACAAATGCCAAACCTTCGCGGTAGGGCGTTCCGACAGAATTGGAAAACTCAGGTGGCGCTGCGCCTGTTCCACCTTCGCCACCATCTACACTAATAAAATCAGGTTTGATTCCCGTTTGTAGCATAGCTTTACAAATGGCAATAAATTCACTTTTATTACCCACACAGAGTTTAAACCCAACGGGTTTTCCTCCACTCAATTCGCGCATTTGCTGTAGCAATTTTAATAAACCAATCGGCGTATTAAAAGCTTTATGATAAGGTGGTGAATGCACCGCAGTATTGGGTTCTACATTGCGAATTTTAGCGATTTCCTTATTATTTTTCTTAGCTGGCAAGATCCCACCGTGTCCTGGTTTCGCGCCCTGCGAAAGTTTCAACTCAATCATTTTCACGTACGAACGCTGCGAAATTTCCTCAAACAACTCAGGCGAAAAATTACCATCTTTTGAGCGACAACCAAAATAACCCGTTCCTACTTGATAAATCAAATCGCCGCCATTTTCGTGGTGCGAACTAATACTTCCTTCCCCCGTATTATGCGCAAAACCACCAATTTTCGCTCCACCATTCAAGGCAGCAATCGCATTCGCACTCAACGAACCATACGACATTGCTGACACATTAAACAAACTCAAATCGTAAGGCTGTTTACAAGCCTGACCGCCAACTCTGATGCGCGGATGTTTTTCTAAATCGTGTGCATCCTTTGCCGCAATCGAATGATTCATCCATTCGTAACCTTCATCATACACATTTAATTGTGTTCCAAACGGCGTTGTATCTTTTACATCTTTCGCCCGTTGGTAAACAACTGCACGCGAGATTCGATTAATCGGCGTGCCACTCGTATCCGATTCGATAAAATACTGATACAACTTCGGTCTCAACTCTTCCATCAAGTACCGCCCACGCCCAAAAATGGGATAATTCCGCATAATGGCGTGCTTTTTTTGCACCATATCGTAGCCACCAATGATGACTAAAGGGACGATAATCACTAGCCACCATAGAAAATTTGGACTAACAAAGTAAGTCAACCCAGCAATAGCCAGCAGGGCGATAATGGAAAAAGCAATAAATTCATTACGCATGATAAAACGGTTAACGGTGGATGGCAGAGCTATTAAGTTCTTTAATGTAAAATGTAAAAGGCTAAATATAAAATTTAAAAGTACACTGAATACGTGCAAAAATGGTTCGGAACGCGACGTGTGACTTTTACATTTTGCGGTTTTACATTTTAAATTTTACATTAAAATTAGCA
>JBGCES010000023.1:0-1610 GCA_045106545.1 Saprospiraceae bacterium | reverse complement strand
GGTTTTCGATTTGATTTCATCTATTTTTATGGTTTTTATTTTTTTCTTGGTGAAGGCTAACTTCTGGATATATACAATATTGCACATATCCAACTTATCTAATTAATCAAATGTAAGTAAAATTTTCAAATGTAAAGCGTTGATAGTTAAATATTTACATTGGGTTAGCTCAATTTTCATCTCTATAGTTTGGAATTATTCCTATACAATTATTCAAGTATAAAATATCCCGTTTGTAAATGTTTACAAACGGAATATTTTGTGACATCAAATCAGCGTAAATGCTATCGAATAGTTTTATTATTGAGGTGCTTTTACCCCTGATGCTCCTCTGTTACCTCCAACAACGCATCCATCGTCATTCGACTCACCGAATGATAATTGGGACGCGCCAGATCATAGATACTCCGTGCTACTTCCAACTGTTCCGTTTCTTTAAAAGCGCGATAGAGCGGCGTTAAAAACTTCCGCCGTCCGACACTGACAAGGAATTTAGAAATCTGCGGCATAATGTTTTTACTAAAACCATTGCGGATGGATAATTCGTACCAAGCGAATTTGATTTCGCTATTGCCTGACTCGGTAAAACCAAAGGTTTTATCCAGTTGCTTCATCTGGTTTTCGCTCAAATCACGGGGCAAAAAGCGGATAAAATGTAGCCATTCGTGCGTCGTCCAATCTTTGGTTTGCAAGCGACTTGGATCTTTCGCTCCATTGGTGAAATTAGTAGCTTGGGCTTCTACTTTTACAAAGGCATCGGAAGTCGGTTTGGGCGCATTGGCGGGAATACCTGCACCATAAATCCATTCGTCTAAATTGACAGTCAGCTGATTGGATTCAAGCAGATTTTTCTGCAAATAATCAATAAATTTAGTGGTCGTTAAGGTCTGAAAAGCGTGGGTGTTGAAGTAGTTTTTTAAGAAGACATCAAAGGTGTCGCGCCCGACTTGTTCTTCCAGCATCATTAAGAAATACGCACCTTTTTCATAAGCAATATCGGTCATGCCGTCGTCGGGATCACGTCCTTCGAGGTTTAAATGTAAGTGCGTATCGGGATGCGATTCTCCGATGTCTTTTACCGTGTTTTCCAAATCTTGATACCCCAACATCGCGAGCATATTTGCATAATCTTCACCGTACAACGCCTCCATAATGCGGCGTTCAAAATAGACGGTAAAACCTTCATTGAGCCAGAAATCATCCCAAGTAGCATTGGTCACTAAATTACCCGACCAGGAGTGCGCCAATTCGTGCGCAATCAAGGAAGTCAACGAACGGTCGCCCGCAATGATCGTCGGCGTCGCAAAGGTCAAACGCGGATTTTCCATGCCCCCAAAGGGGAAAGAAGGCGGCAACACAATCACATCGTAGCGTTCCCATTTGTACTCACCGTACAAGTCCTCCGCCGCTTCCAACATCTTTTGCATATCCGCAAATTCATTGGCAGAAGCCGCAATCATACTCGGTTCGGCATATACGCCCGTTTCATCCCCAATCGGTTGAAATACTAAATCACCCACCGCCAACGCCAGCAAATAAGGCGGAATCGGCTGCGCCATTTTAAAAGTATAAACACCTTCTGCGTTCTTCTCTGTCGGGTTACTCGCCGA
>JBGCES010000229.1:0-4045 GCA_045106545.1 Saprospiraceae bacterium | reverse complement strand
CCGCATTCCCCACCCCGAAAAAAGTGAACACGAAATCTGGTACGCTAGCCTCGAAGGACCAGAAGCGGGCGCATACGAACGTGGTACAGCAGAATTAGAAAACGGTCGCGTATTCGTTCCTTTTTCCGAGCATTTTCAATTAGTCGTTAATCACCAAACGATGACCGTGCAGTTAACTCCACGTTATTCTGACACTTATGGATTGGCAGTAGTGAAAGTGACTAAAAAAGGCTTTTGGGTAGAAGAATTGAAAAATGGTGGCGGCAGCTTTGCTTTCGATTGGAACGCAACGGCAGTACGTAAAGGACACGAAGAATATCGCGTGATTCGCCACGCTAGTGAAATGGCAGCGGCTAGCGACGAGGAAGTAGAAGCATTGGCGAATGCAAATAATTCAGTAGAGGAAGCAAACGATACAGATGATCTTGATACGCCAACCAATGAAGTACAACAACAAGCTGTAAAATCTTCTTTTTTAAAAGCAAATCGCCCCAACCCTTTCAGCCGCTCAACTTCAATTGATTATCAATTACCCGCCGAGGTAAGTAATGCGACTTTAATCGTTACGGATGCCAATGGCAAAGCGATCCAAGAACATCAATTAAGTAGCGGAACGGGAACAGTGGAAATTGACGCAACTAATTTGCCGAAAGGCATCTACAATTATTCATTGGTTTTGGATGGACAAATACAAGAAACGCAGCGTATGATTTTGCAATAGAGATGTATTAATAGGTGTTAGAAAACAGGTGTCAGGTGTCAGAAAGTAACGTTTACTGACACCTGTCCCCTGACACCTTCTTCCCTCAATCCTCCACTACGGTCAAAATCAAAGTAGTCGTGTAAGATCCTGGTGGTTGCAAAAAAGCTTCGCCGCCAATTGCTCGAAAATTCACTAAAAATCCGATCTGCGGCACAAATTGAACCGGTCGCCCCAAGCGAATTAAAAACTGATTTCGGGTAGAAAGTGAAATTTTCTGCGTTTGTCCAATATCCGAATTTTGCACACTAACCTCAATATTTTCCAACGGAATCGTATAACGTCGAAAACGCAACTCCCGCGTCGCCCGAATCATCACCTCCCAATTACTCGCTCGACTGTAGAGTGGTCCACCAATGTAGCACAACATATCAGATTGAACACCATTCGTAAAATCAGATAATTCATCAAAAACCAACGGACTAGGATTGTTCTGGATGCGAACATTCAGTTGAGCAGCCGCGATATTCGCTACCAAGAAGAAGGGTAATATGAAAAGGAGGGTACGCATAGTATGAGATCGCTGCGCTGACAGAGGTCAGATCACTTCGTTGTCAGAACGCTGCGCTGTCAGATTCACTTCTGACAGTTCGCAGAACGGTCTGACAGTGAAACGGTCTGACTTCTGATAGCGCAGCGGTCTTTTCTTAAATTTTTATTTCTAAAACACCGAGTAATAAATCTTGATCAGCACCAATGTCAACGATGGACGTGACGGAATACTTCCCAGCAGGAATATTTTCGGGTAAGTTGAATTTGAACTGGCGTACGTCAGTCGGCATAAAATTCGCGCCGCGCGAACGTTCAAATAATTTGATTTCTTCGCCCGTTTCCATGTTGGTCAATTCAAATTGCATAAAGGCTTCCAAAATCGTCTCGCCCGTATTTTCCAATTCTAATTGAATCGCTTTCTCGCCATCTGCATATTGCAAATCATTGATAATCATGGCTTTATTCACCAACGCGGGATGCGTGTAATAGACGTGTACGCCAATTTGAAAAACGGTTTGGATACTTGATTGTAGCTGATTAGCGCCAGCAGCAGGAATCGTATTTTTTAATTGTCTTAAAAAAAGCATAGTATTTTGTACGCCAGCCGCTACATCGAAATCATCGGGTGCTTTTACGGTCACTTCTACCGTCGCTTTTCCATTAGCTGGAATAACAATATTTGGCGGATTGACCGTGACCCAACTGGCGCAAGAATGTGCTAAAGTCGCCGCATCCGCGTAATGCTTTATTCCCAATGAATCCCTTTTCCAATCCATAAAATTAGATTGTAAAGTGATGGGTTGATTGCCTGAATTAGCAATCAATAATTGCTGCGTTTGTTCCTGCCCAGGAAAGGGATCGAAAAATAATTTTCCATTATTAACGGAAATACCCGATTGTGCTAAACCGCCAAACGCAAGTAGTAAAAATGTAGAAAACCAACTTATCTTTAGAGGAGTAAGGAGCATAATATGTAAAAATATTGTATTGAAAATATTGAAATAAATCGACAGAAAACAAAACCCGATTCTAAACATCAAGTGAATGACACAGAATCGGGTTTTATCTTATTGCGACTATTAAAAAGAAGCTAATTGAGTTGGAAAATTCACCTATTCATTTTTGTTTACAATGAACCAGAAAGTGAATAGTAATCAAACTCGTTAACCAATCAACTTATCAACCTTTCTAGTCCAATGTAGCGGTGTACGTCAATTGAACAGTATAGTTACCGTTAGGTACGTTCGTAAACGAAGCGTCATTCGGTTGAGTAGAATACGCTAATCCAAAAGGAAGTGCTACTCCTGCTGGTGCAGCCGTAATAATGTCCGTATCCGTAGTAGAAAGTGTCGTTGCACTGGCGTTACCACCGCTAGTCGCAGTTGGTGTAACCGTTACGCTATTCACGGGAATAGAGTTACCGCTACCATCATCAATTACAGATGTCGCTGCTTGTACCGAAAGGCTATAAGCTCTAGTAGCAGTTACCTCACCTGCATTGGCAGCTGTAGTAGTAACACCGTTAACAAAATCAGACGCTTCATCAAATACTAAAGTCGGGTTGACATCGGTCAACGTTAAAGAAATCGCTTGGTTGATTTGCACCGTCAAAGTCGCATTTTGGCTACTTTGCTGGGCTTGTACACCCAAGATAAAGGTGGTTAGGAAGAGTGCTGTTAATAAAATTTGTTGTCTCATCGTGCGTAATTAAAATTTGTTAAAAAAGTAATATATAAAAAAGAGGGGCGAGTTCGGCAAGAGATTTGCCACTGATAAAAGCCAAGAATAATGCCATAAAATGCGCAACTCCCCCCCTCAGCACTATGGTTTTCAATGGGTTAGCTATTGGTTAGCCTGTAGTTTACTACTTCTCCTGACTCCCGCTATGGGACAGGTTGACTTATTATTAAAACTAAATAAAAGCTCTTTCGCGGAACAACGCAGTTTATTATTTAAGGTAGATGCGATCCTCAAAAAAGACGGTAAACAAATTGTTGAGACAGCCGAATTAGAATTTGAACTACAAGGAAAAGCGCAATTGCTCTCGCCCCGTGTATTAAAAATAGAAATGGGTGCCGATTCCATTCAACGAAGACGTTTCAAGTTTTTATTACAAGACAAAGCCAACCAACCCGATTCGATCCTTTTAATCAGTCGGCTCAAATCTTTTGGTACTCCTACTATTTTAGCGCAAGATTCGCTGTGGATCACCGTCAATCCTGACCTCCCGTTATTGTTTACTAATCTGCAAGATGAAATAGTTATTCAGGGCGACTCAGCACGTTTACCCATCCGAATTTCCAATCCCAATCAAGACACTATTCAAACGAGTGTAAGTATTTATACTGCCGCCGATTTTATTAGAAATAAAAGCGAACAATTGCAATTTCGTTTAAGTCCACAACGCGACACGATTATTCGCTTTCCGCTAAAAGTGAGCCGTTCGCGTCCCATTCCAAAAAATTCACCCGTTTTTTTAAAAATTGACTCGCCCAACGAGACACATACGCGTTTGGCGCATTATCAATTATATCAACTCAAAAGTCGCAATCGATTCTTACCCGAAGGAAAAAAAGCAAATTTCACCGACCGATTTTATGCAGATTGGCTGCAAGGTGGTTTTAATAATAATTTACGGCTGGGATTTACGAGTTTAGGGACAATTGACAATAATCGTTATGAATTAAGTTTTAATCCCATTCTCTTTTTTGACCAAGAACAGTTGAGTTTATTCAATTCTTATGCTGCCGTGCATACGCCACGTTATCATTGGCGCATTGGAAATGTGCAGTA
>JBGCES010000228.1:0-12978 GCA_045106545.1 Saprospiraceae bacterium | reverse complement strand
TATCAATGATTATATGAGAGCTCTCAGTATGGGAAATGATTATTTTCCTGCGGAAGAAGATCCAGCATTGATTAAAACCACCTTTGCACATTACCCCAAAAGCTACAACGAGTGGTTCTTTCAGCGAACGGCTTGGTGGATGGCATTAAGAAAACTAAAAAGAGAAATTTCTATCAATTATTTGCAAGCAGACCCGAAAAAAATAACGCAAAAAATGAATGCCTTAAAAAACGACTATCTCAACTCCGAAAAAACGGATATTTTACCTGATCTAACGATTCCATTGCTGGACTATGAAAAAAGTTTACGCAAGTTTGCAGCGCTTACTAAACAACTAGACAAAAAGTCAATCTGGTTAACGCAGCCAGTCATTTGGCAAGAAAACATGGACGAGTTTACAAAAACGCTAGGTACTCCAATGATTGCAAATAAAAACCTCAATCACTATAGCCCCAAAGCACTATTTCAGGGCATGGAACGGTATAACGAACGATTAAAGAAAGTTGCCCAAGAAGAGGATATTCCTGTCGTAGATTTATCCAAAATATTACCCAAAGACACCACTGTTTTTTATGACTACTGCCACTTCAATATTTTGGGTAATGCTCAGGTAAACGAAGCTGTCTATCCCACTTTACTTGAAATGATGAAAGAAGTACGAGAGTAATATCCCGTAGAGATAAAGCATTCTATTCAACAGTAACCGTACTTTCTCATTTTTGTTAAAAGTTGACTCTCTATTCGATTCAAAACACCTTTTTCCAATTCTAAACCTTGTCCAATGGAGTTTGTATTTATAGCATTATTGATATTCAAATGATGAGTAGCATGCTGTACATTCAATATGTTTAGATTTTTATTGTAGCTTTCTAAGATAGAGGCTTCTAAAGGTAAATTTAGCCAATTGATTAATTCGCAAATAACAAAATCTGGTTGCTGAACCAATTGCTCGTACTTGACTAAGAAAACAGCATCTGGATATTTATTTTTCAGCCATTCATATTTATCCAAACTACTTCTCCAGTTCATGATGCAATAATTCACAAAATTGGTATCGTAACCAGGAATAAGTTTGAGCATAGAATAAATCATATCTCGCGGATCTCGTATCAAAAAAACTAGCTTTGAATTTGGCAAACGATGCTTGATCATTTGAATAAACTTGTTGTTTTCTGGAGTTTTATCCCCTCGGAAAAATCTTTTTTTACCATATCTTTCCGCATAAATTTCATAGATCAAACCCATTACGCCGTTGGTGTTTTGTTGAACGGGGTTTAGGTTTTTTAAGTTTTTTTCAAATACTTCAATATCAACTTGTAATTTGTCATTTCTCTTTATTTCAAATAAAATAGAAGTTATTCGCCTTTCCCAACTATGATTCGGTTGCAAGACAAAATTTTTAATCAAGAAAGGAATCAAGGTGTTTTCAGGTAATATCAACACCCCAGAATGGTTGTTTAATATGCAGGAAAGTAAGGTAGAGCCATTTCTACCTGTCCCCGTAATAAACAAATAAGGTTGAATATTATTTTGTCCCTTGGGAAAGACATTACTAAAGTAAGGATCGAAAAAAGACGAAAAAAACTGATATTTGAGCAATTCTATTTTGGACATAATGGTGGATGATAATTTTGTGGATGTATAACATCAGATAATTTGCTAGACTGCATTTAACCAAGGCTGTACCAGACCAAATACATAATCGGGCGAATAGCGGGTTAAACATCGTACATCTCCGTGCAGACAAGTATCACTAAAACAGTCTCCACAAGCAAGATCGGAAGAGTTAAGATTAATCACGTGCTCGTGGGGAACAGATATCCAGTAAGAAGGAGAAGAACCTAACATCAAGAGTGTTTTTACACCTTGTGTCCACGCCATGTGAGCTAATCCCGAATCTTCTGAGATGATTACATCTACTTTTTTAAGAATGGAATAGGCTTCTAATTGAGTGGTTTGATTAACCAAATTGATAACTAGTTCGGGAAAAGCCTTTTCCATTTGCTGACTTTTTTCGTAAATGCGCTGATCGCCCAGCAGTAAGATTTTAAAAGGATTTTGAAATTGAAGTTTAATTATTTGAATCAACTGCAAATAATTTTCAATCGGCCAATTTCTATTTTTATAAAAACCCGCAGGATTTAGAACAATCAGTTTTTCACCTACCCTAAAACCTTTAGCGTCTAGCTTTTTATTCCCTAGTGTTAAGTCTTGATGTTGTATAGCAAAATTAGGCTCAATTTGCTGTCCAAGTGCAGATTCTATCGCGTTTTGATAGCGTAGGCCGCAGAATATTTTACCGTATTTATTAAATAAGTTTCGATTTTTGAAACCGAGAATGCTAAATATGAGATTTGATTTTCTATCATTCTGTAAATCAACGATCTGGTCATATTTTTTACGCCACAGTTTAGGAATAGTCAATAGCGTATGAAAAGCTATCTGTTTAGCATTCATGCCACCAGCAACGCCAATGACTCCATCAAACAAATGAATGTTACGCGGAATGATCGCAACTCGTTCCGTTGTTAGTAAATCAATTTTTGCTTTTGGATATTTCGATCTTATTCCATTGATGTAGGGTAAGGTGATAATCGTATCGCCGAATGCGTGGAAACGGATAACTAATATTTTTTTAATATTGCGAGATGGATTTTTATCCATGAAATAGAGATTGTATTTTCATGATTCTAAGTTTGAACCAATAACTGGTAAGTGAACGTACTTATCAGTTGGTGTCTCGATCCCAAAGATACAAAAGTTAAAAACAGAAAAATATGCCCTTCTGCTGTCCTTTATGCCAAGAAACTACGAACCAGCTCGGAAACTGCTCTCAGTCGAAGTGCTTACCGACAAAATTTGGTGTTCTAAGGATTTTAGAGCCCGCTTTTCAGCACATCATAATCCCTTACGAAACTAGATTTAAGACGATAAGAGCGTCGGAAGGAATAAGTATAAAAAACACTTCTATCTATGAGCGACTACCTTTTATAGGCAAAAAAGAAAAAGAGTTTCTTACCGAATTTATTGGCTTTCAGCAAGATCTTAAAATAATAAAAAATCTTTTAAATGATAAAAGTAACTTACGCATCCTTAATCATGGAAGTTGGAACGGTTGGTTGTCTAATCATCTAGTAAAGTGGGGACATCAAGTAACAGCAATCAGCTATTTCATGGACGAATTTGATGGTTTGGGTGCGCAACAATTCTATAAAAACAATTGGCTTTCTATTCAAATGGATATAGAGCACGATTTAAGTATTTTGAATGAAAAATATGATTGTATAATCATCAATAGAGGTATTGCATTTCTAACCGATCCATTACAAACTATCCAAACTTTGATCGGCATGCTGAATGAATCTGGTATGTTGATCATCACTGGAGTGAAGATATTTCAAAACCCTAAAATTGTAGAAAAGATATTTCAAAATCACATTAGACACTTTAAAGAAAAGTATAATTTTGAACTATTGTTTAGGCCAACAAAAGGCTTTTTAACTAAAAAAGACCAACAAGAAATCCAGAAAATGGATGTAAGCTTTCATCCATATCCTAAAAAAAGATTACACAATTTACGCTCTATGCTTATTCCGACTAAACCCTACTTTTGTTATGGGTTATATGTGAAGTAGATTAACAAAATTGTTTGATTGTCAAATTGTGGCAAATCGTTCATAGGGAGCGACATATACACTTTTATTAATAAAAAAATACGTGAACCTACTTAAATATTATAGGGAAATTTAATGCGTTGAAGCAGACAAAATATTTAAAAGTTGATCAACAAAAATTTCATTTCCTCTAGGTGTGAAATGGCAATCATCCAAATAGATATATTCCTCTGAATACGCGTCAAAAATATCAGTAAAATCGTAAATCCAATCGTAGTTCTTCTCCGCTATTTTTTGTTTTATCACCGGATATACCGCCATGTATTGCGTCCCAATAGCAGTATTCACCATTGTAAGGTAGCCTCTTCCAACCCACGTAAGCACTATATTTGATAGCTAGGTTTAGCTTATCGACTGTATATCCTAAAAAATCTTCTTTTTTTACGCTCTTTGGCGCTTGTTCATGGGTTACATTTTTCCGATTGATATATTCTTTTAACTGAAGTATTCCAGAGGAAAAAATATTAAGAATAATTAGCAATATTAAAAATATTCCTAAATTAATCAGAATCACTCGCCCAAGACTTCGTAAATTTGATTTAATCACTTTAATTTCGATTTTTGATTGGAAAGGTTATTTATCAGTTAGCAACCAAAAATATAAAAAGAACCTAGCAATAGCTGAAAACAGTAGAACATTCTTTATAAGTATCCAGACACATCAATAGCTGTTGTCAAACAAACTTCTCTTACTACTTATTCGCCATAAATCAACCTAAATTCAATTTAATATAGGTTTCCATCACATGAAAAAAATCCTCGGTATCTCCGCTTTTTATCATGATTCCGCCGCTGCTTTGGTTGTGGACGGACAGATTATCGCTGCCGCGCAAGAAGAAAGATTCACCCGCGAAAAACATACTGCTGATTTTCCTGTCCATGCGATTCGATATTGCTTAGAAGAAGGTGGATTTTCGATTGATGAATTAGATGCCATTGTTTTTTATGATAAACCCTTACTCACTTTTGAGCGATTACTAGAGACCTATTATGCTTTCGCGCCCAGCGGATTAATCTCTTTCTTAAAAGCCATCCCCGTTTGGCTAAATGAGAAGTTATTTCTCAAAAAACAGATCTACGATGGACTCAAAGAAGTAGGTTCGTATCAAAAGAAAAACGTCAATCTTTTATTTACCGAACATCATTTATCTCACGCGGCGAGTGCTTTTTTTGCTTCGCCCTACGAGCAAGCTGCTATTTTAACCATTGACGGCGTCGGTGAATGGAGTACGGCAACCATCGGCATCGGTGAACAAAACAAAATCACTTTTTTAAAGGAATTACATTTTCCTCATTCTGTTGGCTTGTTCTATAGTGCATTTACATATTACTTAGGATTTAGAGTAAATTCAGGTGAATATAAATTGATGGGGTTGGCACCTTACGGCGACCCGCAAGCAGAGGAAACCAGTCGATTTGTAGAACTCATCAAGCAACATCTAGTACATATTCACGCAGACGGTTCGATCTGGCTCGACCAAAAGTACTTCAATTATGCGACGGGACTCACAATGGTCAAAGCCAAAAAGTGGGAGCAAATATTTGGAATCGCTAAACGAAAAGCCGAATCTGACTTGACCCAGACCCACTGTAATCTCGCGCTCGCCTGTCAGCAAGTAACGGAGGAAATTGTTTTAAGAATGGCAGTGGAAGCTCAAAAATTAACGAATTGTGATCGGCTGTGTTTAGCGGGTGGAGTTGCCCTCAATTGTGTCGCTAATGGTAAATTATTGAAGAAAAATATCTTTAAAGACATCTATATTCAACCCGCTGCGGGCGATGCGGGTGGAGCATTAGGAGCTGCTTTTGCTACCCATTTCATCTATTTTGAACAAGAACGAAAAGTGGCTGCCGGAAAAGATATCATGCAAAACGCGCACCTTGGACCTTACTATTCTCGTAAGGAAATAGTAAGCATGACCAAAAAAACGAAGGCGGTTTATGAAGAAGTAGCTAGCTATGCTGAGGTATGTGATTTTATTGCCGAAAAGATCGCAGCTGGAAAGATCGTCGGCTGGTTTCAAGATCGCATGGAATTTGGACCGCGGGCATTAGGTAATCGGAGTATTTTGGCAGATCCACGTAATGAGGAAATGCAGAAGAAGCTGAATTTAAAAATTAAATACCGCGAAAGTTTTCGCCCCTTCGCGCCTGTGGTTTTAGCAGAGGATGCTGGTTCTTATTTTGATTTGGCAGAAGCCTCTCCTTATATGTTATTGGTCGCGCCAGTGAGGGAGAAAAAACGCAGACAAGTCCCTGAAGACTATCATCAGTTACCCCTCTGGGAAAAATTATATGTGCAGCGAAGTTCAATTCCTGCCGTAACCCATTTGGATTTTTCCGCGCGTATCCAAACCGTTGATCAAACCGATAATCCAAAGTTTTGGCAGTTGTTGCAGTCTTTTAAAAATTTAACGGATTGCAGTTTATTAATTAATACCAGTTTTAACGTGCGCGGTGAGCCAATTGTTAATACGCCAATGGATGCTTATCGCTGTTTTAGAAGCACTGATATGGATTATTTAGTAATCCAAAATTTTATCTTTGCAAAAACCGACCAACCAAATTGGGAGCAAAAAGAAACATGGCAAATAGCTTATAAAAAAGATTAATTATGGAGTTTTTAACGGACTTATGGGGTTTTCTAAACGATCGCAAAAAGTATTGGTTAGCACCAGTTATCATTGTGCTATTATTACTCGGTATTCTGATCGTTTTCGGTGGTGGTAGCGCCGCCGCGCCATTTATTTACACGCTATTTTAATAAGTTTTTTGACAACAATGAACGTAAATAAAAACAAGACTAATCCTTACCAAACCGTTTTAGTTATTTGTATCGGCTTAGTTATTCTACATTGGTGGAGTCAGTGGAATTGGGCATTGATGGCAGCAATAGTAATTGGTTTGTTAAGCATTATTTCGCCTTTTATTGCTAAAAAAATAGACCTCCTATGGATGAAATTGGCGTATGTACTTAGCCTATTTGTTCCCAATATTTTATTGAGTGTCGTCTATTTTTTACTGTTAGTACCAATTGCGCTGCTTGCGAGGATTTTTGGTGGAAAAGATGCGCTACAATTAAAAAAGCAGGATAGCAGTACCTTTAAAAACCGTAAGGTAACTTTTACCGCTGCTGATTTTGAAAAGCCTTGGTAATTAGTAAACGTCAATTAAAAAACTCAAATGGTGAAGTTGTTTTTTGATCAATACTTAAGGTTTTAATGAAACGAAACATAGAAAAACATCAGGTAGATCCTACTTTTGAGCAAGCTTATCTAAAAGCGAGAGCAAAGGAACAACGTATTTTAAGCGCAGCGCAAATAAAACAATTACCCTATTTATCCAATCATCCTTTGGCAAAAGAGTGGCAATTACGACAGAAGAGTACCGAACGTTTTTTAGCTTACGTTAGAAATAAAGAGGTAAGTACGCTAATGGATTTAGGTTGTGGAAATGGTTGGTTGACGCATAAATTAGCTCCCCTAGTGGACAAGATAGAAGCGATAGATGTGAATCAAACAGAACTGGAACAAGCGGCTGAAGTGCTTAAAGCTTTTACAAATGTTCAAATCAAGTGTTGCGATATTTTTAGTACCCAAATAACGAATCGGTTCGATCTAATCTTAGTTAATGGCGCTGTGCAGTATTTCCCCGATTTTTCGCTTTTGATGGAGCGATTATTTGAATTACTCACGGCTACAGGAGAAATACATATTTTAGATTCTCCATTTTATCATACCAAAGATATAGCTAATGCTAAAGCTAGAAGTGACGCTTACTATGAATCCATTGATACGCCTAATATGAAACCATTTTATCATCACCATAGTTGGGATGATTTATTTAATTTTAAATACCAAAAGCTATATGATCCGAGTTCCTTTTTAAGGAAATTAGGTAATAGAATAGGTCGTAAAGACAGCCCTTTCCCTTGGATAAAAATTAGCCACGCCGAAATAATTGTTTAAAAAATCATGACCAAAGTTCTCCTCTTCAACCCCCGCGCAGTCTCCAATAAAAACTACCGTATTCCCAATTCGATTTTGCAGGTAGCTGCTTCTATCGAAGGTAAATTTGATTGGATTGTTGTAGATGGCAACCGCGAAGCAGATCCGTGGTTAGTTATTGAAAATTATTTAAAAACGGAAGATATCGGCTTTTTTGGTTGTACGGTAATGCCTGGTCCACAGCTACGACAGGCAATTCCGATTACTAAAAAGATAAAACTTCAATATCCGCAAGTGACGACGGTGTGGGGTGGATATTTTGCTTCTAATCAGTATAAAGTGGCGATGGAAAGCGGCTACGTAGATTTTATTATCAACGGGCCTGGTGACCACGCTTTTCCTGCTTTGATCAATGCGATTGTTAAAAATCAGCCTTACGAATTTATTCAAAATCTGATTTATAAAACGGCGGAAGGTGATATTCTAAAAACGACCAAAGAAACCTTAGTTGATCAAAATACGCTGCCCGATTTACCCTACGAAAAATTACATCAATTCTATTCTATCGACGGCTATTTACGCCCGACGCACCTTGGGAAACAGACCATTTCCTATCACTCTAGTTTGGGGTGTCCATTTACTTGTTCATTCTGTGCGGTTGTCCCGATTTACGAAGCGCGTTGGAAAGGGAGAAACGCGCAGCACATTTATAAAGACATCAAATTTATCAAAGATAATTATGGTGGGGACGCTATCGAATTTCACGATAATAACTTCTACGTATCCGAAAAACGTACCGTTGAGTTTGCGAAGTTGATTGAAAAGGAAAATATGACGTGGTGGGGCGAAGGACGCATTGATACGATTTATAAGTATAAAGACGATTCGCTTAAGCGAATGCGCGATTCGGGTTGCAAAATGATCTTTTTGGGGGCAGAAAGTGGTAATGATAAGATCTTGGGCAATATTGATAAAGGTGGAAAACAAACAGGCGAGCAAATTAAAGAATTCGCAGCCCGCTTGGGTAAATTCGATATTATTCCTGAGTACTCTTTTGTTTTGGGTTTTCCTGGCTTGTCACAAGAGGAGGTGATGGAGCAGATCGATGCCGAAATTCAATTTATCAAAGAAGTAAAAAGCATTAATCCCGCTACTGAAATCATTATCTACCTCTATAGTCCAGTACCTACAGAAGGATCAGAATTGTATAAAAAGATCTTGGCAGCGGGTTTTTCTTTTCCAAAGCAATTAGAAGATTGGTTATCGCCGAGTTGGGAAAATTTTGACTTACGTAAAAACCCGTTAACGCCTTGGCTTACGCCAGAAATGGTGGATAAAGTGAAAAACTTTGAAACGGTCATTCACGCCCAATATCCTACGGCTACCGATCCTAAAATTACTAATTTTCAGCGGAGTGTGATGCGTAAGCTTTCGTCTTTCCGCTATCACAATAACTGGTTTAAGTATCCTTACGAATTAAAAGCATTACAAAAATTTTGGTTACGCTATCGTCAACCAGAAATTGAAGGCTTTGCCTCAGAATAGAACCCATTTATGCTGCTATATCGACTGCCCAAACGACTAAAACCGCTGTTGTACAGAAGTATTAAGTGGTACTACCGTAAAGCCAGAAATATTACGAAAAGAGGGATAAAATTAAAGTTATTACCCACCGTTTTTCATCCAACTTTCTATTTATCGACCGATATTTTATTGGACTACGTACTGACTTTGGAGGTAGCAGAAAAGTCTATTTTAGAATTGGGGTGTGGAAATGGATTCATCTCGCTTTATTTAGCAAAATTTAAACAAGCAAACGTTTCCGCTTCTGATATTAATCCTACTGCGATCGAAGGTATTCAGTTTAATGCCCAACAAAATCAGGTAGCTATCCAAACTTTCACTTCTAATTTATTTGACGACATTCCAGCAGGCTTAGTATTCGACTTTATCCTCGTTAATCCGCCTTTTTATGCGGAAAAAGTAACACAAGTGGATGAATATGCTTTCTTTGCGGGAGCGGAATTAGAATATTTTGAAAAATGCTTTGCGCAAATGCTTTTGCAAGTCAAAAGCGGAAGTATTCCGTTGATGATTTTATCCGAGAACGTGCCGCTTAAACGCATTAAAACAATCGCACAACAAAGAAATTTAGAATTACTCACCGTCCATCAGCAGCAAAGTAACAACGAATTTTTTTTCATTTATCAAGTGCAGCCTGCCAATTAAATGACTGATATTCAGTTGTTTAGATTCCTTGCTAGTTCTGGGATTCTTTGTTTTATGTACGCTCGCTCTCATGGGCGTCGCTAACTCAATAACGTAAAGAGTATTTGCACAAAAAGAATCTTGGTAATCATTGCCACAGGTAGCATGATAGTAAAGCCAATTGTTGGCAATTGATTTTTAGAATGTTCCAAAGCAAAATCCAAAATAGCGGGCTGATTTGCAACCATACCCGTTAAAAAACTAAAAGGAATTCCCAATAAACGATACCCAATTAGAATGGTCGTTAAAGCAGTTGTAATGCTGATAATTCCGCCACAAGCGAACAACAATAAACCACCTCCTTCCTGTAGCGTTGCTAAAAAAGTATGCCCCGATCGAATACCAATTCCTGCCAAAAGCATGATTAAGCCGATTTGCCGTAAGGTTAAATTTGCCCCAAAAGGGAGTGTCCACACAATGCTGCCCGTTCTACGTAACTGCCCTAAAATTAAGGCGACGATCAGCGGTCCACCGGCATATCCCAGATTAAAGGTAACGCCGCCCGGGAGTTGAAAATCAACCATTCCGAGCAATAAACCTAATGCCATACCCAATCCGAAAGAAAGTAAATCAATCTGACTCAACGCTCGATAAGAATTACCAAAAATACGGCGCAATTCTGCCAGATCTTCCCGTCTGGCAACTGATAAAACGCGATCACCTAATTCTAAAACGGTATCTGATTTGGCTAACAAATCCATATCGCCCCGCTGCACGCGCGTAATGATAACTGGAAATTTCTCATCTAAATTGAGCGATGCGATGGTTTGTCCAGCTACTTCTCCATTGGAAACGAAAAAGCGACGTACGTCGTAGGTAGAACGGTCATAAGTAAGTTGCTCTTGGGCAACTTTTCCAATCAAGGGAACGACTTTGTCAAATGCTTCTTCGTTGGTAATGACGACGAGCAAATCGTCTTTTTGCAAACGCGTTCCCCAACTTACCAGCTGCATATCTCCGCCCCGTTGGATTCGCCCGAAAACCACTTGTTCGTCAATCACTTGATGTAATTCTCGGATCGTTTTACCAATTGCAAAATGATGCGTAACAAGTAAGGTTTGACTTTTAATATGCTCAGCAAGCGGATAATCCTTGCGCAAGGCGCGTTCTTCCGCTTTATAACTAATTTTTAATGCTTTTTGCACCCAATGGATAACGAGCATCACACCTAAAACCCCCATTGGATAAGAAAGGGAATATCCGACAACGGCTTGCTGTGCCATCTCTGATAACTCTGCATCAGGAGCCGTTTTTCTAATTAAATCTAATAAACCAGCAAGCGCAGGTGTATTGGTCGAACTACCTGCAAATAAGCCTGCCGCCGTAGCGGCATCTAGTTCAAATACGTAAAATAAGCCTACGGTTAAACCTGCGGATACGATAAGCATCGCAATCACAAACAATATATCTCGCAGTCCACGCTGCTGAAAGGTGCTAAAAAAACTGGGTCCACTACTGAGACCAATGGTATAAACGAAAATCGCTAGTCCCATAAAAATAATAATCTCAGGAACGGACAACTCTGGATCGAGCGCACCAAATGCTAATCCAACAAATAATACTGCTGAAACGCCTAATTTACTGCCGCGAATGCGAATATTCCCTACCCAGTAGCCGATAGCAGAAACGAGGAAAAGAAGCAGCAATGGATTTTGTTTGAAACTTTCGATCATATTTTTAGGAATAGAAAGAAGAGAATATTTCATTGAGAGAGGAGAGAGAAGTAGTATTTATCTTAAAGAAATAGAGGTTATTCTTTTCCTCCAACTCTGTTTCCCCTTCTAAAAGAAATAAAAACAAAACGGCAGACGAGAAGTTTCGTCTGCCGTTTTATAGATAGTAATATTTTTATTAAATAGCTAATAGTCAGCTACTTAGATAATTTACATTACTTTGAATGCTTTTACTAAATAAGTCAGTACGAACGGTAAAGGCACCCAGCACCATTCTGGAAAAAAAAGTAAAGAAGCAACGAGAACTGCTGTAGAACCGAAGAAAATCATCCAATCGGTTTTGTTAGAAGTTTTATCCATTAAGGTTGACATACGACCTATATTTTTTCAGATGAAGAATAATATGGAATACGAATAAAATAAATGTTCCAATTTAGAAATGAGTATTTTTTGTATGAATTGAAAAATCATAGAAAAAATGGTCAATTCTAAATTTCAAAATGGAACGTTTGTTTTTCGTCAATATTTACTATCAAAACAGTTAATAAGTTAAGTTGTTTTGATTCGCAAAGCTAAGAAGCCTTTATTGATTTTGAAAATAAAATAGACTTTTTCTACAATTGAAATAGGGTAAAGCTCGTCGAAAGAATTAATTAAACGATTTAGAATTAATTCTTTCGTTAATAATAAGAAAGATCCACTTGGCAATATGACCGCAACTTAACAAAAAGCAAGGTTATTCGTTTTACTTTTGTGGTAATTTGCTGTTGTTGGATTTTACGACTTCAGTAGTAAAATCTATTCAACTCTAACTATTTCTATAATATTATTTTGCATGGCAAGAAGATTTAATGAGTCAGATGATGCGCTGAAGCCTAAATTAAATCGTGAAACACTGCGCGAGGGATTAAAAATTTTCAAATTTGTTAGTCCATATCGTGGACAATTTATTTGGGGAATGATTCTCTTGTTTTTATCCACGATGGTATTCATGGTATTCCCTAGTTTAATAGGCGTGATGGTCGATATTGCGCAGGGAGAAGGAACGCTTGATTTTACATTGGGACAGATTGGCTGGGCGTTGATAGTGGTATTATCAGTTCAAGGAGTGGTTTCCTATTTACGGGTGATCGCTTTCGCTAATGTGAGCGAGCGCGGGACGGCGGATATTCGACGAGCATTATATGAGCGGATGATTGGGCTACCAATCACGTTTTTTGAAGAAAATAAAACGGGAGATTTAATTAGTCGTTTGACGGCTGATGTGGATCGATTGTATAGTACTTTTTCGATTACTTTGGCAGAGGCATTAAGGCAAGTATTGATTTTGATTGTTGGTATCTTGTTTTTAGCCATTACTACACCTCGTCTATCGCTAATTATGGTGCTGACTGTTCCAGTGGTTGTAGTGGCAGG
>JBGCES010000227.1:0-2817 GCA_045106545.1 Saprospiraceae bacterium | reverse complement strand
ATCATCATCTTCGGCAGAAACGGGGCGAGCAATAATGCCATTATTAACCAATTCATTTTCATCAAGAAGATCTCCTAAGCCACCAAAACTATCAAAAGGATCTTCGAGCAAACCGTTGTTGGTGAACGTTCCCGTATTGCTATGACTAGGAAAAGTACGTAACGATTCCCAGAAGCCATTGTTGATAATATTGCCTATGTTTTCGATAAATAAATCGGAGGAAAATTTGCCGCAAGGCAGATTGGTAAAAGTCGCGGCAGCACGATTAAGTAAACCACTGTAGCCGTTTTGAGATTCCTTTATCGTGATTTTACCCACATTAGAAAATGTGCCGTTATTGGAGATACCGCCGTTGACGGGTTGCGGGAAATTGCCTCCAAAATTTTCAATGCGAATATCTCCGCGATCTAAATTTTCAAAACTGCCTTGGTTAAAAATTCCGCCTCGCCCAATCGTTCCGTTTACCCCCAAACGCAAATCACCCGCATTAAAAAATTCACCCGTCGCTTCATTGACAATCGCATCATCACTACTCGTTTCTATGATAATAAACGGCGTTAATGTACCAATTACTTCACTTTCCCAGCGGCCTTCATTCACGATCCCAAACTGCTGAATATCAACGGTTTGTCCAATAAGAATGTCGCCCGCCGCATTTTGAAAAGTCGCGTTTTCATCATTCAAAATCGCATTAACGGTCGAGTTGTCAATCGTTAAATTGGCAGGACTTTCATTACGGAATGTGCCTTTGTTGACCACGCCCCGAACGACAGATTGATTGGCTATGCCGATTTTAATATTACCTAAATTAGTCAGCTGGTTTTGATTAAAAATACCAACCTGAATGCCATCGAAATGATGCAGTTCAATATTGCCACCCAACTGGTTTTCCATTATCCCCAAATTAACAATCACGGTATCAGGAAATCCGCCATTGAGCAATTCATTCACCGATAAAATATCACCTGCATTCCGAAAAGTCGCCGTCGGTAAATTATGCAACCAATAGGGTCTGTTTTGTCCAGTAGGATTAATTTCATCAATATTTATCGTGCCGCCCGCTTGATTTTCTAAAATGCCTGAATTGATAATGTTTTCAAATCGAAAGGCATCTACGCCAAAATTGAGTATGCCTGTATTGGTGAGTTTGCCCGAAAAGTCAATGGTTAGTGTTCCAATCTTAAAATTTACTGTACCACTATTTGTCCAAGTCCCGTTGAGCGAGACGCCATTTCCATCATTAAATGTTGAGTTGGGATTGGATACGATATTGCAAATATTTTGGTTGTCCAATTCGGTATCGGCATCGAGAATCAGGTCGCCTTGTACTTCTAATGTACCAGTATTGGTCAGCTTGGTCGTTGCTTTCTTTGGTCGACTGGTGCTTCATTTTAGTGTTCCCGCATTATTATTTTGCTTTTTGTTATCTGGCCCATCGCCGCTGAAAGTGCTGTTTGTCTCGGTTGTGATTTGTCCATCATTTTGAAATTGATTTACTTCAAACGTACCGCCATCCTGATTGGTGATCGTTCCGCGATTGATCATATTGTCCGTCGTAAAAGCGAAAGTTTGCACTTCCACATTAAAAGTGCCGCTATTGAAAATTTCTCCACTCGTTTCATTGATGACAATATCATCCAAATTGATAAAATCAAAATTGCGGATAACGCCCGTATTAATTAAGGCTTTTTCAGGGTTCACATTACTTTCCAAAACATCATCAAAATCTTGCGAAAGCGTGATGTCACCACTATTCACAATTTCGCCTTGGTTATCAATCGCCGCATTTGCGTAATAAGCAAAACCCGTATTGCTAAAAAAACGAATCGATCCACCAGTGGCAACCGTGATATTATTTTCATTTAAAATACCCGTATGCGCGACGTCTTCGATAAACAAAACTGCTCCTGCATCGACCACGACTACGCCGCGATTTTGCAAACCAATTCCCGTCTGCGGATGTCCACTTTTAACGGTAAGATTCGCTTTGATTTCTAATAAATGATCGATCTCTACCGCAATAGAGCGAACTTCAGTAATGGCATTAACAACAACGATTTGATTGGAAGAGAAAGCGACATCATCGTTCGCATTCGGAATACGATTGAGATTCCAATTGGCGGGCGTTTCCCAATTATCATCGCCGCCCGTTCCCGTGAAAATGATGGTTTGAGCATGGTGAATTTGTAATTGAAATAGAAAAGCAAGAGTAAGAAAAATGGTTTGAAATTTCATGATTAAGGACTTTATGTGAAAGGAGTTAAAAGTTTTTTGACGCAGAAAGACGCTGAGGACACTGCCTTTTTTATGTTTCAAATATGCAGGTAGAAATGAGCGATACGGTAGGAAAAATGCGCCATGAGGTAGGAAAAATGCGCCGTGGAGGGGAAATTGGGGTGATATGAGGTGAACGATTAAGTTGTTTTTATCAAAGGAGTAGATTATATTTGTTTAGGGTCAATGTATATTTAACTCCAACAAAATCCTTCCTAATCATCAATTCACATGAGGTTGAAATATAAATGTGTTATCGTATTCTTCAGCCTACTCTTCCAACTCTCCTTATTTGGACAGGACAGTCCTCAATCGCTCGTACACGCCTTAGACGCGTTGCCAAACGACACGTCGAAAGTGTCCCAATTGCTTAAAATCGGCATCGCTTATCAATCTGAAAATGCCGATTCTGCGACGTTCTATTTAAACCAAGCCAGCGAGTTGGCGGAACAATTGGAAGCAGCGGAAAAAATCAGCGAAGCTTATTTGCAGCAAGGCATTCATTTTATACAAATTGGTCGATTTACAGCAGCAGATTCTTTA
>JBGCES010000226.1:0-4210 GCA_045106545.1 Saprospiraceae bacterium | reverse complement strand
TATCGTCTTATATAGCTTAAATAAACACTTTGCGAAGTTACTCCCCATCTTAGCAGACATGCTACGCACGCCACAATTTCCTCAAGATGAATTAGATGCACTCAAGCAACGTAATATCCAACGATTACAAGTAGATTTAACAAAAAATGATGTCGTTGCTTATCGCCAACTGACGGAACATATTTTCTCAAAAGAGCATCCTTATGGCTATAATAGCCTATCAGAAACTTACGAAAAATTACAACGCGAAGATTTGCTTCAACATTTTCAAACCAGCTACGTCGCTAATAATTGTACCCGATTTATCAGCGGAAAAATTGCGCCCGAATTCCGTAAGTTACTCAATATGTTTTTTGGGCAATTATCGCGAGGAGTTTTACGTAAAAATGATATGACGGTAAATGCTGCTTTGCCTACCGAAATAAAATATACACTTCCTGATAGTATGCAAACTGCGATTCGGATTGGCAGCCGAATGTTTAATCGACAAAACGCGGATTATCAAGGAATGTATGTTTTAAATACGGTCTTAGGTGGCTATTTTGGTTCTCGGTTGATGGCTAATATACGTGAAGACAAAGGTTTCACGTATAATATTTATTCCTCCTTGGATGCGATGCATCAAGATGGTTATTTTTATGTGGGTACGGAAGTAGGCAATGAATTTGTAGCGCAATCGCTCACAGAAATTTATTCCGAATTTGAAAAATTAAAAACGGAGCTAATTGACCAAGATGAGTTAACTATGGTAAAAAATTATCTTTTAGGTAATTTATTAACTATGGTAGATGGCGCGTTTAACATCTCAGAAGTCGTTAAGACACAAGTAATGGAGGGATTAGACGCAGATTACTTTGAACGTTTGGTAAAAAATATTCGTAACATTGATGCGATAGAAATACAACGATTAGCTCAGAAGTATTTGAACCGAGCAGATATGTGGGAAGTGATAGTAGGAAAGTAGATATTTTTACGATACGTTACCGAAATGGTCGGTAATAATCCGTTGTTTATGTTCATTGAGATAATGAATCAATGCCTTTCCTGCGGGCAGTAGCTGTTTCCCTTTTCCATATACCAAATTCCATTCACTAAAAATCGGTAACCCTTTGATAGGAATAATCCGCATGGTTTCTAATAATAGTTCTTTTTGAATACCAATCAATGGTAGAATAGACAAACCCAATCCCGCCTGTACCGCCTGCTTCACTGCTTCGTTGGAGACTAAATACATAGTCTGTTTAGCTTCAATTTGATGCTGGCTTAGATAATTAGTCATTGTTTCTCGCGTTGCACTTCCTTTCTCTCGAAAAATCAACGTCTGCTCACTCAGTTTTTTATGGGTCATCCGTTTTGGCAATTTAGGGAACTTTGCGGCAGCTACTAGATTTAATTCATTTTTTAATAAAGGAACTTTCTCTAATGGAATATTAGGAGGAATAACGGAAACCATTGCAAAATCAATCGTATTGGCTTGCAAACTTTCTACGACTCGTGTTTTATTGGTCACGTCAATGGAAATTGAAACGCCTGGATATTTACGCATAAAACCCGTTAGAAAGTAAGGAATCACATATTTCCCTGTGGAGGCAGAAGCAATTTTTAGCTGCCCTGTTAACAATCCTTTGTAGTCATTTGCAGCTCCTTGCATTCGCTCCAGTTTATCCAGAATGTCCTTTGCCAATTTTTCTACCTCCCTGCCAAAATCAGTGATAAAAATCCTACGTCCAATCACTTCCGTAAGCGCAACATCAAACTCGTCCTGTAGTTTTTTTAGCTGAATAGAAATCGCTGGTTGCGTCAAAAACATCGCCTCTGCAGCCTTCGTAACACTCTGATACTCACATACTTTAACAAAAATCCGTAGTTGATTAATAGTATAATTCATAAGTTATTCTTTATGATTAATATAAAAAACATAAAATAAAAGTAATAAAAAAATCCTACATCTTTGCTACAGAATTTAAGAAAACATCATCAACTAAAAACTAAATTTATCATGGTTATCGAATTATCAAAAAGCGTAAGTCAACCACCTTGCATCAATACAGAAAAGAAATATTCTGATAGCGAACTACAAAATATGCTAATCGGAATGATGAATGAAAACGGCGTAAATCCAGAAGGCATTAATGTAAAGGACGAAGGAACCATTGAGGTAGACGAAGCAGCTAACTTCAAGCTGCACCGCATCATGTTAAAAGCAGAAGAAATGGGCTTATCTATTCGCTACACGAAAAAAACAATTATCGAGGTCTGTTAATTCTATGGAAGGTTTATTAGAAAACTTAACGAACCCAGCTTTAATGTTTTTTTGTCTTGGAATTTTAGCTGTTCAACTAAAAAATGATCTAAAAATCCCTGACAATTCATCCAAGTTCATTTCTATCTATTTACTGCTTTCTATCGGCTTTAAAGGTGGAAATGAATTATCACACAGTCACTTCGATCAAGAAATTTTCACGAGTCTATTACTAGGTCTTTTTTTAGCATCTATCGTTCCGTTATACAGTTTTTTTTTACTCAAGCGGAAAGTGAGTTTAGAAAATGCTGGTGCAATTGCTGCAGCTTATGGTTCGGTCAGCGCAGTTACATTTGTCACTGCTATCTCGTTTCTTGATTTTGAAGGTGTCGGTTTTGACGGACATTTGATTGCAGTAATGGCATTGATGGAAGCACCCGCCATTGTTATTGGGATGTTTCTACTCCATTACTTTTGCCGTAAAGAAGGAAAAGTGAATGAAACTCAAAGTTCACTCAAAGAGATTTTACATCATTCACTCAATAACGCTGGCGTATTCTTAATTCTTGGTAGCTTAGTTATTGGCTACCTTGCAAGTGATGCACAAGCAGAGGGAATAAAGCCATTTACGACAGATATATTCAAAGGATTCCTTGCGGTGTTTTTACTAGACATGGGAATTCGTGCTGGCAGCCATTTAGGTGATATGCGTGGCAATGGGTTATTCTTACTATTATTTGCCGCTACTGTCCCATTTATAAATGGATTAATTGCCTTGAGTCTGTCCACCTTAGTCACTCAATCAGCAGGTAATATGCTGCTCTTTTCTATTTTAGGAGCAGGCGCATCTTACATTGCTGTACCCGCTGTTTTCAAGACAGCTGTACCAAAAGCCAATCCAGGTATTTACTTACCGATGGCACTGGGGATTACCTTTCCAATAAATGTAATCTTAGGTATTCCGTTTTACTTTTATTTGATAAAACAGCTTGTGGTACAAGTTTAAATTCATTACAGCGTAGCAGTATTAGTTTAAATATTTAAGTAGTAAGGCAGGTTTATTTTAACATCATAAACAATGTAATTAATTGATTATTAGGGAAAATTCATTCATTTGATCATTCACTAATTCTGTCATTATACTTAATACCCCTGCAATTTTACTTCTCAATTGTTATATAGGGATTCATTCTAGTAATTGTTTTACGTAGGATGAATCCCATTTAACACAAAATAGAATTAAGTAGATTGATTGATATAAAAGATTAGATGTTTAAAATTAAAATTCACAAAAGCTACTGATTATCAACCATCTGCCAATTAAAATCTATCAACCTATTCATTAATAACTTTATTGTTAATTATGAACTCATACCAACCACATACTCATTCTTCAGCTAATAAAAAATCTGTAAGTCAACAAGGCACCTTTGTTCAAAAATCTTTCTTACAAGTCTTTTTTATTTTATTAATAGGTGTTGGTATATTGACCTTGTCATTTTTAAATAATGGTTTATTTTTCCGAGAGTTACTTTTGGGAACAAGCATTTTTTTAATTCTAGGTCTGTTCTCAGTTTTCGATGAAAAATAATTTTCTCACCGAAAAAGTCATTATTACATTAAGGTATACCTTTATAATTTAAGTGAATCTCTCCGATTAGACTTGTACCTGATGTAAAATTCTTATCATCTAGTTAAAAAAATAGCTCAATACTACACTCACTCCTATTGTAATGATACTTAATAAGCGTTTTTTTTAATTTTCCCACAAAATTTGTGTTGCTTTGCGAAGTAAAAGGTACTCTCCTGTCCCCTACTTCAAGTTACTATAGCCATATTTCTATTTAATTGTTCGCAAATAGGCTACAAATAGCTATTGTAAAAGAAAATTTTAGCTATTTTGCGTTGGAAAATTATGCCATATCTACGGTTGATTTGGTAAACTACCGTAAATTCAATGGAATAGTA
>JBGCES010000225.1:0-10187 GCA_045106545.1 Saprospiraceae bacterium | reverse complement strand
TTATTAATTGATTATGATCATTCAACTCAGCTTAGTTTTCGCTCTGCTTGGCGCAATACATACGGCTATCTTCTACAAATCAAACCTAACGAAACCAACGACTATTACCTACGCATACGCAATGTAGTTCGAGCGGAAAGTAGTTTACAAAGTATCACTTTATCATCATTAGCAGCGCGGGTTGAACGCCATGGTGCTCAGCTATCATATTTTTTATTATTCAGTGGTGCATTTTTTAGTATCATTGCCTTTCTATTCATTTTTGCAGTCGTCCAGTATGTCCAAAACCGTGATTTAGCCTTTGGTTATTACGCTTTGTATTTATTACTCTGCGGTTTATATTATTGGTGGAAATTTGAAAAATCCAATTCCTTTATTAATCTAATTTTTACGAATTATCCTGATTGGTATTATTCCATCGAAGTGCCCCTATGGGGAAGTATTTACATGTCTTATATGCTATTTCTAGTGTATTTCATTAACACTAAAGACAACTTACCGAGGCTGCACCGCTTTCTACGTTTTTCCATTTCAATGATGGGAATATATCTAATTTTAGATCGACTACTTATCGCTTTTGGTAGTTTCTCCTTTGCTTGGGATTGCTTTTACTGGATGCGAATAACCGTAACTATCATCAATATGGTAGTGATATATTTCGTTTTCTCACTTAATAAAAAATTGAAATACTATGTACTTTGGGGCACGTTACTGATGCTTTTGGGTGGTGCAATTACGGGCTATATGAGTGGTACAATGCAAGTACATTATCAAGGGCCTTGGGACATTCCATTATTGCCTGTTCAGATTGGTACTATCATCGAAATTTGTTTTCTTTTTGTGGGATTGGGTTATAAAAGTCGGTTGGCAGAACGCGAAAAAACACAAATTTATGAAAGTCTGAAACGACAGGAACAAAAAGCGTTAGAATTGAAAAATCGCAAAGATTTTTTAAACCGTTGGTACACCAATATTTCGCATGAGTTTCGTACGCCGCTGACTGTGATTGAAGGTATGGCAGCGGGAATTCATGGTAATGTGGAAGCAAAAAGTTTAATTCAGCACAACAGCCAGCAATTGCTTAATCTAGTCAATCAAATGCTGGATTTAGCCAAATTGGAAACCAGTAGCTTATCCATTAATTGGGTGCAAGGAGATGTGGTGCGCTTTCTGCGTTATTTGGTCAGTTCCTACCGTTCTTATGCTTTGCAACAACAGCTTACCCTCTCTTTTTATAGTCATCAGGAGGAAATTTTGCTTGACTATGATTCAGATAAACTAGAACGTATCATTACGAATTTATTACAAAACGCCATACAACATACACCTGCTTACGGCGAAGTAAAATTAAGCACACAAATCATTGACTATCAATCAAATACCACTTTATTATTAAAAGTAGAAGATACCGGAAAAGGCATTCTCGCTGCCGATTTGCCTCATATTTTTGACCGTTTTTATCAAACTCAACAACAGAAAAACAGTGGCGGAACAGGGATTGGATTAGCATTGGTGAATGAATTAGTACAACTACTTGGCGGGCAGATCAAAGTTAAAAGCGAACTGAAAAAAGGCAGTTGTTTCTCCATTTATTTACCCATTCATCAGGATGCTGAATTACAACAAACTTTACAGCCACTGCATTTAGTTGATCCAGTGGAAACATCTACAATCGTAAAAAAATCATCCGTTAATAGCCCAGATAATTCTACCGAAAAACCGCTGTTATTAATCGTAGAAGACAATAGAGATGTAGCGCGCTATTTGAAATCGCTGGTGATCCATGATTATCAATTGCTGTTTGCTCAAAATGGGCATTTGGGTATTGAACTCGCATTAGAACACATTCCCGACATCATTATCAGCGATGTAATGATGCCCGAAAAAGATGGCTTAGAATTAATCGAAATCTTAAAAAAAGATCGACGCACGAGCCACATTCCGATTATTT
The DNA here is from genome assembly GCA_045106545.1 of Saprospiraceae bacterium. Lineage (GTDB taxonomy): Bacteria > Bacteroidota > Bacteroidia > Chitinophagales > Saprospiraceae > JBGCES01. The sequence goes on along the minus strand of JBGCES010000225.1, from coordinate 8,236 downwards.
TACTTACCGCAAAAGCTACGATTGAAGATCGCTTAGCAGGACTCGCTACTGGCGCAGATGCTTATCTGGCGAAACCTTTTCAGCCACGTGAGTTACTGATTCGTTTGGAGCAGTTGCTAATGAATCAGAAAAGATTGCAGGCGCATTTTTCACCACACCAATCTACTAAATCTACTTCCCAGGAGGCTTTATTTGTACAACAACTAAATCAGTTGATCGAAGCTAACTTACACAATCCCAATTGGTCAATCCCGCAACTTTGCCAGCAAATGACAATGAGTAAAACCCAGCTTTATCGGAAAGTAAAAGCCCTGACAGGAAAATCGGTCGCATTGTATATTCGTTACATTCGTCTTTGTAATGCTAAAGAAATCTTGCACAATACTGATTTACCGATCAATCAAGTAGCAATTCAAGTTGGAATCAGTGATCTCTCCTATTTTTCTCGAATATATAAACAAGAATTTGGACATTCTCCCTCTGAAGAATTATAAACCCATTGATATAGCTATTTTATGTACTACATTCCCATTTTTTGGGAATATAGTCCTAGCCTAAAGTGTTGACTACCTTGTATATTTGGAATTCAGCCAAGTAAGAAAACAAGCCCTTTTTTATCAAATTAAATGGCTTGGCGCTCAAATCCATTATAACTCAATATTCATGCAAATCAAATTCCTCCACCGTTATTTTTTGTCATTTAACACCCTGCTGTCATTAGTGTTTTTATTATTATTAACTAGTGTTATCCATGCACAAGAACTTCCAAAGTTAATCGATAAAAATTTACAAGGAACACTACCAAAAGAAATTCAAGGCTTAACGGAATTAAAACTATTCTGGGCAAGTACTAATGATTTGACTGGTTCTATTCCAGACGAAATAGGTAATCTTACTAACCTGACCGATCTTCGAATACCTTACAATAATTTTACGGGCGGCATTCCTGCTACTTTTAGCAATTTAACGGGTTTGCAATATTTGCATTTAGCAGAAAATAAACTGACGGGAAATATTCCATCTTGGCTCAGTGGGTTTCCGTTACTTCTCCTCCATCTTAATGATAATCAATTTACAGGTTGTATTCCGACCGAACTCAATAGCCTCTGTAGCATCAATTTACAAACTAATGATAATCCTGCTCTACCGTGGGGTGGCGATAAGACGAAGTTTTGCAATGGCGATAATCCAATTGGCGCAAGCTGTGACGATGGCAATCCCCGCACCCTCAATGATGTGATTCAAGCCAATTGTGAATGTATGGGAGTGTACGATTGTCGCACCGCAGATTCATTGGCATTAGTCACCTTACGCAATCGCACTTTTGGAGTGCTTTGGAATAAGACTTGGGATCTGAATATGCCAATGGACACTTGGCACGGCGTGACACTGGACGCAGAAGGCTGTGTAATTGGACTTGATTTGTCTTGTAATAATCTACAAAGAAGTATCCCCGCAGAAGTAGGTGATTTGGTAGATTTACAAGTGCTACGTCTGGACGGTAATCAGTTAGAAGGCTGCATTCCAGATGAATTATCCATTTTCTGTTCGTTAGGTAATAATTTCAGATTGGATGGCAATGTAGAACTTTCGTGGCAAGGCGATGAAAGTACTTTTTGTGGTGGAATGGAACAAATCAGTGCGAGTTGCGACGACCGGAATCCGCATTCTACCAATGATGTTATTTTGAGTAATTGTAAATGTCAAGGCATGGGTGGCGAAAGTTGTCGCATGAACGATTCATTAGCGTTAGTTGCCTTGTACAATAGCGCTGGTGGTGTCAGTTGGTCTAATCCATGGAATTTGACCATGACAATGGATAACTGGCAAGGTGTTACGTTGAATAGTTTGGGTTGTGTGGAAACCCTCGCCCTTAATTCAAGAGGGCTTGCTGGAACGATACCTGCGGAGATTGGGGACTTGTCGCAACTCGTAACGTTAAGACTGAATAGTAATAATTTAACTGGTTCGCTTCCTCATACTATCAATAATTTAATTAATCTGGAAACGCTCTTTTTGAGTTTTAATCAACTAAGCGGGAACGTTCCAGATATTAGTCAGCTCACTTATCTTTCTTCGCTACAGTTATCAGGTAATCAATTTACGGGCGAATTGCCAGCTGATTGGGTTAATTTGAAAAATCTGAAATTTTTAAATCTTTCTTCTAATCAATTCGTAGGCTGTATCCCTGGTAGCTGGTCACAATTCTGTCCCAATCAGCAAAATGTAACCCTTGGTGGTAATACCGGATTAGAAGAAACCAATTTTTTAAATTTCTGTAGTACGGCTGCGGGAACTTGTCCCCTTCCTTTGGAACTAATTTCATTTGAAGGACAAATTCAAGACCTCGAAAACCACTTAACTTGGCAGACTGCTTTTGAAGAAAACATCAAAGCATTTCGGCTACAACGTTCGCCAAATGGTAAGGATGATTGGGTAACTATTTATACCACGCCAAGTCAATTTTCTAATGCAGAAAACAGGTATCGTTTTATTGATAAATCGCCGCTTCCGCTTACTTATTATCGCTTGCAGATAATAGAGGAATCTGAAAAATTCTACTTTTCTAATACGCTAGTTCTACAAAAAACAATAGACATACAATGGAAGATTTATCCAAATCCAGCCCGTCAACAGTTAATAATTAGCAATCTCAAAAATCAGGAAGGACAAATTCAAATAGTCAATATTCATGGTAAGGATATGTTTAGCGCCAACTGTAGCAGCCTACAACCTATAGATGTAAGCAACTGGCAGTCTGGTGTTTAAATTATAACCATTGCTACCAAGGAGAGGGTATTATCCAAAAGAATAATTGTACAATAGTCCTAACTTTTGGGAAAATAGTCCTAATGACAAATATAGATTTTATCGCATATTTGATTTACTTATTGTATTGACTTACAATACTAAACTTATTACCTCTTTACATTTATGAATTTACTCCTACGTCCGTTTATTATCATTTCCTGTCTTGTAGCGTTCAATTATTGCACCGCGCAAACGTGGACACAAATTCAAAAAATAGTCCATACTGACCGCTCAAATCAAGACTTTTTTGCCGCCGATGTAGCCATTGATGGAGATTACGCTATCGTGGGCGCACCAGAAGAAGATCAACCTGTAAGCGGCATTGGAGGCGGTACTTCTGGTGCAGGTTCTGCTTATATTTTCAAGAAAGATGCTAATGGAGACTGGAATCAACTGCAAAAAATTGTAGCAAGCGAACGTAGTAATAGCGATAAATTTGGCAGTCAAGTAACGATATTTGGTGATTACGCGGCTGTTACATCCCGACAACGAAATGTTATGTTTAATGGTAGCGATGTATTTAATGCTGGAGCTGTTTTTCTTTTTAAAAAAGATGGAAATGACAATTGGACAGAAATTAAACGATTGGTTTCTGAACACCCAACCTCCTCTGGCGCTTTTGGACGAAGTATCTATTTGAATAATGATTATATCATCGTTGGAGCAAATCAAGAAGGTAGTGATGCAAATGGTAATAATGAAATTAGTAACGCGGGCGCAGCTTATATTTTTCAGAAGAATGAAGGTGGAGTAGATAACTGGGGGCTGGTAAAAAAATTAGTGGCAAATAGTCGCGCGACCTTCGACTGGTTTGGATCGAGTGTCGCTATTGAAGGTGACTATGCCGTTGTAGGAGCGTATTTTGAAAATGAAGATGCCAACGAAAACGGGAATTTAGAGGATGCAGGTTCGGTTTATTTATTTAAAAAAAACACAGGTGGGGCGAACAATTGGGGATTTTTCAAGAAAATAGTAGCGAGTGACCGCTCAGCTTTTGATAATTTCGGTAGAACAGTTGATTTGGATAATGCTACACTAATTGTCAGTTCTGGGAGTGCTTCGGGTTCCGTTTATATCTTTCCGCAAAATCAGGGTAGTACGGACAATTGGGGCGAATCGCAAAAATTAACCGCCCTTTCACCTAGTATAAATCGACTCGGTAGTAGTTTAGCTTTAGCTGGTGATTTCTTTGTGGTTGGATCAATTGAAAACGATTACGACGAGTCCGATAGTAGTTTTAAAACAAATGCTGGCGCGGCTTTCATCTTTAATAAAGAAAATGACGGTAGTTGGCAACAAATACAAAAAATCGTACCCGCCGACCGCGAAAGTAACGACGAGTTTGGCAATGCTATAGCAATCAACGGTGATAATATCGTCGTTGGTGCATTTAGAGAAGATGAAAACGCCAATGGTGGTAGTTCTAGAAATGAAGCGGGTTCGGCTTACATTTTTAATGTACCTTGCTCCGATCCACCTAAAATTTCTACCAGTACCGAATTTCTTTGCGAAACCACAGGCGGTTATAATATCACTGTCCAAATCACCAGTGCTGGTTCATCATCAAATCTCGAAATTCTAGCGAACGATCAAGTCGAAATCAGTAACGCCCAAGTCAATCAAAACTACACGTTAGGTTCATTTTCTAATTCAACTATCATTACAGTTCAAGCTACTGGCAATGCGGATTGTGGTGTAACAGAAACATTCAATATCAGTTGTAATCCAAGTGGAATCACTAAATTATATAATGCTTCTAATCCCCGTCCAACCTTTATAAACGGTTTTGGTCCACGATTATTAAACCTCTATACTGGCGAATCAATACCTGGTACGTACAACTATTTTGGAAATAATTTTTACAGCCAAGACAATCACCTGTGGGAATTTGATGGCTGTCAATTGACCGAAATTTATCAAGAGGGATATAGTTTGATTTCAGAAAATGTACTGGATGGAAATGGCAGCTTAATCATTTATGGAATTACTACTGATTTTTCTGAAACTTCTATCTTTAAATGGAATGGACAGACTTTAACGCAAATCACTAATCCGCCAGCATATCGCTATTCCTCAGGCTTTCACTTAGCTAATAGCAGTACCAATAATAATTATTTCACTTTTTTCAATGGTGTAGGTCAAAATCAATTACATCAAACGTACTTTATTAACACCTCCAATCAATTAATTGAAATTACCAATCCAGCAGGCTATCAAGCAGTTAGTACATCTGTAAATGATCAGGAAAAAGGATTTGCAGATAACAATGGAAATGTATTTATCCTATTTGAAAAGATCAATAATGAATTTGATAAAATCTGGGGAATCCATGATGGTACTAATTTAACATTAATTAATTACTCCAATGGAGATCCATTTGATTTGGATTTTAAAGGTCTAGCAAGTAATGGCGATGTGATCTTTGCTGGCATTTCTACGCCCTCTTCATCTAACGTTTACAAATACAATCAAAACGGGCTAGCAGAAGTGCCACGCGGGGCAATGTCAGGATCGGCGGGTATTGATAGTAAATTATTAGGTAGCGATGGCACCAGTGATTATTTTTCTCAGGGAAATTCCATCATCAAGTACAACGGAACAGAACTGAGCGAAATATTTCCTCCTTCAGGTACAGGTAGTACATTCGTAAAAATAGATGATAGCGGAATGCTCTGGGGCAGCACTGTAGTTAATGGGTTTTCAACATTATATACCTATGATGGTACAAATTATACCCTACTTTCCAATCCTAGTGGTCATCATTTCTTAAACGAATCCTTTGAAATCAATGGGACACATTTCTTTATTTATAAAAGCAATAGTTCCACCGATATTACTAATCTAGTAACAACCGTAGCTTACTATCAAAACGGCTCTTTGCAATTGATAAATCGACCTAGTGGTGGGCAGGTCGTCAATCGTATCTGGAAAGCAGAAAGTACGGGAGAAGTCTATATTTCTTATGGTAATTGGGGGTTATTTCCAGATCCTAACCCAACAGGTGGTGGCAATTTTTATCAATCAAACACTAATGAAATTTATCGTTTTACGACCGCTGGGTTAGAGCAACTTCCTAAGTCAACATCCTTTCCATGGCTTGCTGAAGTTTACGATTTAGCTGGTAAACCCTATTTGATATTACAACCCGCCTATGATGACGCAGAAATGGTTATTCATAGTATTGAAGATAATGTCGTAGCACCTTTGATGGAGCATTTTGTTGTGGATAGAATATTGACTCCCTACGAGGCTGATTACATGTTGGTAAGAGCAAATGATTATGATGATTTAATAAAAATTCTACCAGATGACTGTGATGATACTGCTTGTCCAAGTTCGATAAATATTAGCGGAGACCCGATGCGGATTGGATATTATCAAGCTGCTGGTAATTTACGTATATCAAAAATCAGTCGGGCATTAGGAAAAGTAGTAGCAGGTAATTCTATCACATTAGAAGCTGGATTTCAAACAGTGGCGGGCAGTGAGTTTATAGCTACTGTCATTCCAGAAATTACTGCTTACTCGCCCTGTATGCCCAATATATCTGCACCAGATAAACCGCAGCAAATTTCTTCAAATCCAATTTTGCAGCAACAAATTCCACTTGCGATTTACCCCAATCCTACCAGTCATACCGCTACTATTGATTTTACTTTAGAAAAAAACACGACTGCAACCATCGAACTCATTGATGTAAATGGGCGGGTACAACAAACGATTTTAACGCCTGCTGTGTATGCCGCTGGTCAGTTCAGATTTCAGTTAAATACTACGGATTTGGATAATGCGATTTACTTTATTCGATTAACCACGAATGATGAACAGCAAGTAGCACGGCTATTATTATTACGCTAATTTGTTTAACAGCTAAACCTTTTTATAACTAAATAAACCTCCTAATATGACGACCCAAAAATGGCATTATTTAACCCTATTTCCTATACTCTTTTTGTTATCTGCTACCTTATTTGCCCAACCTGCTAATGACGAGTGTGATACTCCCCCTCCACTTACGATTTATGCGGATCAAGCTAACTGTGTTAATACAAGTGGAACAACGGTTGGTGCACAAGGCTTCTATCAGGAAGCCTCTTGTACTACTTCTGGTGCTACAGTCAGCAATGTATGGTATAGACTCAACAATACAGTAAACTATCCTCACGGAATCACTATAGAAGTCAGTAATTTTAGTGGTCAAGGTATTATTGGTGTAGCTTTTATTACTCGTGTAGGTTCTACTTGTTTAGAGGCAACTACTGAAGGCTTTTTTGGGGAACTGGAATGTTCCTCTAGTACAAATTCAGCGACCAGTGTCACTTACTTCGACCCTATTTATGATAATAGTGGAACGGCATTTTTTAATCAAATTTTGGTCTGGTCAGAAGGTTCAGATCCAGCCGATGCGGGCACGTTCGATATTTGTGTGTACGCCAATCCGCCCGCACCCGATGAAATTTGTGATAACGAAATAGACGATGATAATGATGGTAAAGTAGATTGCGATGACAACGAATGTGGCAGACCGATTGATTTAGAAAACCATACTGTCGTACACCCGACCTGCCCATATAAGGACAACGGTTCTATTACTTTTGATGTAACGGGCAACAACTTGCGTTATAATCTCAACAATGCGGGTTGGGTCAGTTCCCCTACTTTTACTGATCTCTCGCCTGGTGGACCCTATACGCTGATTGCAGAAAATGAAACGACGGGTTGTTCGATTGAGATTGAGGTATTTTTAGATGATGAAAATTGCCCGCCTGTATTTGCTACCGACGACTGCGCACCTGCAATAGAAATGGCAGTCAATGGAATTGGCGGAGAAAATTCGATAACTGCGACCATTGATAATACTAATGCAACTTATTCGCAGTCTTCTCACGGAAATCCCTGTGGCTTTAGCTCCTATCAGGGTGGCGATATGTGGGTTAAATTTAAAGCGCCTGCCACAGGCTTCGTTCGATTTCAACCGATTGTCAATAATTGGGTACAAGGTTACGGCGTAGCGGTTTATGACGATTGTAGCGTCAATACTTATATCGCTTGTAAAGGAGATTTTGGGACTGATTTTGTTAATTTTTATGGACTTATTCCTGATAAAATTTATCACCTCCGAGCCTGGGAAAAATTTGGCGTCCGCAGTGGTATTTTGGAGTTTGCTTTGAATACCATTACACCACCAGATTATGATGTTTGTGTGGGCGCTGTAAATATTACGGTAGCCGATACTCGTGCCACTTGCATGACCACTGTACTTAATAATTCTAAAGTTTCCAGTTCTACGCCGATCAATGGAACACCTTCTTGTGGTGTAGAACCAGATGGCGATTTATGGATTAAATTTACGACACCCGCTGCACCTTTTAGCGGAAGTGTAAAAATGCTGGTGGAAGGAAATGACTGGACATTTGATGCGGCA
>JBGCES010000224.1:0-13934 GCA_045106545.1 Saprospiraceae bacterium | reverse complement strand
GTAGGCATTGCAGAATGGATTGAACCTGAAGCAACGGATAACTGTAATATCTCGGGAGTAACACAAAATGCTCAATCTGGTGATTCCTTTCCATTAGGTGAAACAGTAGTGACTTACACGGCTTCCGATAGTGCTGATCCTGCTAACACTGCCACTTGTTCATTTACGGTTACAGTAGCAGAAAAAGCGGGTAATGAAGATGTGATTTTTCGATTAAGTAATGAAGTCGCTACTTGTCCTAGTGAGGATGTTATCGTAAATCTAACTACTGAGAACTACGAGAACATTGCTGGATTTCAATTTGATTTAAGTTGGGATCCTGCGGTTTTACAATATAAAGATATACTACCTGGTAGTGTTACCATTAATCCTGATCCTACTGAAACATCACCTGGTGTTCTACCGATTAGGTACTTTGGAAATGCAGTAAACCAATCCTTTCCATCGCAGACTGTCTTATTCCGATTAGTCTTTACTATCAATCCAACCGCTACGGATACGACCTCTACGATTAATTTTATTAACGAGATATTAGCGGCTAATGAAATGGGAGAAACAACGGATGTCTTTACTGTTAATGGCTCCGCAACTTATCCTGCTATAGACCGAACGCCACCTACCTTTACAAGCTTCCCAAATAATATTGTCACCTCTGCTGAAGCTAATTCTTGTTCAGTCAATGTCCCATGGACAGTACCTACTGCAGAAGATGATTGTGGAACTGCTACCTTAAATAGCAATCGAACACCGAATACACCTTTTGATGTAGGAAGCCATACGGTCACCTACACAGCTACAGATGATGCAAATAATACTGCTACGCGCTCTTTCACTATAACTGTGAATGACACCCAAAAACCTACTATTTCTTGTCCGCTAGATGTGGAAGATGAAGTTGAAAATGGAGAAATTAGTGTAATAGTTAATAATATTGCACCATCAGGTATCGCAGATAATTGCGCTGTAGATTCCGTTTTTTATCGCTTAACGGGAGACACCGTAAAAGAAAATAAAGATTCAGATGATGCTAGTGGTGAAAGTTTTAATATTGGTACAACTACCGTTACCTATATTGTCATAGATGAAAGCAGCAACCGCGATTCCTGTTCCTTCAATGTAGTAATAATGGATAATAGCACGCTAGAAATCGAATGTCCAGGAGATCAAAATGTGAATATTGATGCCAATGCTTGTAACGCTATGGTAGATGACATTAATGTAGTGGTAATTACTCCATCTGCAAATAATGTGCAAGAAATAACTTGGATATTGACGGGTGATACAGAAGGAAGTGGCACTGGTGATGCGAGTGGGACTGAATTTAATATTGGTACAACTAGATTGACTTATACTGTTACTACAAATAGTGGATTGACCGAAAGCTGTTTCTTTTTAGTTACTGTAAATGATAATGTCGATCCACAATTTACAGGATTATGTCCACCTACTCAAATTCTTAATAATGATGCTGGGGAATGTGGGGCTTTTGTCATTTTTGACTTACCAGCAGCAACAGATAATTGTGCCAATCCAGTAAGCGTAACTAGCGATCCTATATCAGGGAGTTTATTCCCAATCGGGACGACTGAAGTAATAATTACAGCTACTGACGATGATAATAATACGGTAAGCTGTTCTTTCCGAGTAACTGTAAATGATTCAGAATTACCGACTATCACCTGTCCAGCTGATATAACGCGTACTTCTGATACACCAGTCGTGATCAACGGTATCGATCCAGTGTTTTCTGATAACTGTTCCGGAGCTGTATTAAGCTATTCCTTAAGTGGTGTAACCACTGGAACGGGCGACAGCTCTGTAAGCGGAATCGAATTTAATGTAGGCGAAACAACGGTTACTTATGGTGTAACCGATGCTTCTGGCAATATTGACTTCTGTAGCTTTACTGTGACTGTGATGCCAGAAGAGGAAGAAATTCCACCTGTAGAAATTACTTGCTCCGCTGATGTTAGTGTTAACAATGACGTGGATATGTGTAGTGCGATAGTAAATGATTTAGCACCTACTTTCAACGAAGGCGCAGTAATTGCTACGGTGACTTACACTTTAACTGGCGCAACTAATGACAGTGGAATAACTGATGCAAGTGGTTCTGAATTTAATGTAGGAACAACTACTGTAACTTATGTTGTAACTGATAGCGAAGACCGCACGGATACTTGTTCATTCACTGTTACCGTAAGGGACTCGCAAGCACCTATTTATACTTGTATTTCCGATACTATGATTGCTGCGGATAACAGCTGTATGGCAACTTTTGATTGGAGTGATCTGGTTAGTGTTATGGACAATTGTAGTTTGGATAGTCTAACGTTGACGAGTAGCCATGAGGCAGGAGCAAATTTCCCAATCGGCACAACGGAAGTTATATTGACGGCTACTGATAAAGCCGGTAATTCAGATGATTGTCGCTTTAATGTAGTGGTTGAAGATCGTGCTGCACCAGTAGTATCTACTTGCCCACCTGATATTACTCAAACTAATGAAATTGGTATTTGCGGTGCAACTATTGACTGGACGATACCAACTTTTACCGATAACTGTACAGATTCAGATAATCTAACAGTTACCGCTAGCCATATGCCTAATACCGTTTTTCCGGTTGGATCTACTACGGTTATTTATACAGCAACGGATGTAGCTGGAAACGTAGAAACTTGTGTCTTCACAGTACAAGTGAATGATACAGAAGCACCAATTTTTACAAGTTGTCCAATTGATACTATTATCGAAGCTGGAGCAAATTGTGAAGCGGCTTATAGTTGGGTATTGCCTAATGCCGTAGACAATTGTGGCATCGAAGATATTCAAAGTACACACTCCTCTGGCGATATCTTTCCGTTGGGTACAACTCAGGTCATTTATTCTGCTGTAGATGGAAGTGGTAATACTATGGTATGCGCATTCAACGTGACTGTGCGCGATGGAGCTGCACCTACTTTTAGTTGCCCAGCAGAAGTACGCGTACGGGTAGATGGAACAATCGTTTCAGATCCGAGCGGCGTTTTGACCGATATTGAATCCAATGAATGTGCGGACGTTTCGCTAACTTTTAATGAACCTACAGTTGCAGAAGACGAATGTGATGGCAACATCATCATTTCCCGTGCAGATGACACTGATTTAAATAGTGGTGATGTTTTTCCTGTTGGAACGACTACTTTGATATATACCGCATCTGATTTAGAAGGTAATGTAACAACTTGTAATTTCAATATTGTAGTTGAAGGATTTGCACCTTTACAAATTGCGGTAAACGATGCTACCCCTTGTGCTGGTGAAGATGTAAAATTTGTAGCAGAAGACATCGTTGGAGGTACTTATGAATGGACTTTACCTGACGAAACAACGGTTACTGGAGCAAATTTAGATGTAAATAACGCACAGGTTGAGCAAAGCGGTATCTATACTGTAGAAGTAACGGATGCTAATGGTTGTCGTTATCAAGGTACTTTTGACTTAACCGTAGCGCCACAACCTAATTTGACTATTGACGCAGGCGATATGCTTTGCGCGCAAGAAATGGGAACATTGGAACTTATGGTATCGGATGACTCTGGCTCAGATACGTTAAGCTTCATGTGGACAGGCCCAAACGATTTTAGTTCTACCGAGCAGAGTCCAAGTATTGAAAATGCTACTGCAAATAATTCAGGAACTTACATGGTAACGGCGACTAATCGCGAAGGCTGTACCGCTACTACTTCTATAGAAATTACGGTTGCGGATCGACCTGAAAATTTATCCTTAGTAAGTGCTACACCAAATGAAGGTGCTTGTGTAGGTGAGTCTATCCAATTGATTGGAACAAACTTTAATAGTGAATCTGTCACTTACAACTGGATTAGTTCGGATGAGGCGGGTGGATTAGTAGCTGTAGATAGCTTTCTTAATGTAGCTACGCCAACTGCGGCGGGCACTTACACTTATCAATACTTTGTAACCATCGGTAGTTGTACTTCTGATACCGCAAGTGTAACTTTAATAGTTGAAGGACAACCTGAGGTGGAACTAGCAGTTGCAGGTGAAACTAGATGTCTGAATGGAACAAGTGACGTTACTTTACAAGTAACTTCGACGGGTGAAATTGTAGAGACTTGGTTATGGTCAGGTCCGAACAATTATGTGAGCGATGAACAGAACCCGGTATTAGCAAATGTAGCCGCATCTGATAGTGGCATGTATATATTGACTGCTACGACGAATAATGGTTGTTCGGTAATGGATACTTTGACCTTAGAGATTACCGATCAGACGGAAACACCCGACATTGTGTCTTCGGTAGAGGCGAATTGCTTAGGTAATGCTTTTGAATTATCGGTACCAGAATACGAAGGTGATGTGACTTACCAATGGTCTGCTGATGCAACCGCAGGATTGCCTACTGATTTTAATGCACCAACGATTATTGTCACACCAACTACTGCTGGTGATTATAACTACATTTTAACGGTAATTGTAAATGGTTGTCCAGCACCTTTGGCGGAAATTAATATTCCTACCGAGGCAGAACCTGAGCTGAATTTATCTGCTATTCCGACTGAGCTGGATTGTGTAGATGGAACTACCAATATTAATTTGAGTGAAAGTAGTAATAGCGGAACAACCTATACCTGGACGACACCTAGTGGGGTAGAATTAAACGGAAATAATGCAACGATCAACAATGTAACTTCAGCTGATGCTGGAATTTACACTGTAACAGTCGCTACTACAGCGGGCTGTGAAGTAACAGAATCTGTGAACATTAGTATCACTGATGCATTGGTAACACCACAAGTTATAGCTGATATAGATTTGCCTTGTGCGACGGACAACGTCCAATTATCAGTAGCTAATCCAGTAGAAGGAGCAACTTATGAATGGACGGGCCCAGGTAATTATAAGTCGGCTGAAGTAAGTCCGATCTTAAATAATTTGGGTGACCAATTCGTAGGCGAATACTTTGTCACAGTAACTAAAAATGGTTGTACTTCCGCTACTTCTGCGGCTTACAGCTTGTTGATTTTAGATACGCCTGATTTACAAGATGACAATTTTGAGGCAATTGTAGAAACACCAATCACTGTAGATGTATTACAAAATGATATTCTGATTGAAGATGCAGAAATTTCAGTTGGCGTGATTTCAAGTACGTTCAACGGGAAATTAGAAAATAATCAGGACGGTACTTTTACCTATACACCAGGACAAGGGACGCGCGGTTTTGACCAATTCGTTTATCAAATTTGCTATACGGATTGTAAAGACAATTGCGAAATTGCAACGGTAGCTATTGAAACCAAATTTGCAGCTGACGAATGTGTACCATTTAATATCATCTCTCCTAATGGTGATGGTCAAAATGACGAATTTGTGATTTCATGTGTAGATGGTAATAACTTCCCGAACAACAGTTTATTGATTATGAATCAATGGGGTGATGAAGTATTCCGCGCACAACCATACCAAAATAATTGGCGTGGAACACACGATGAAAATTCATTGCCTGATGGCACGTATTACTACATCTTTATTCCTGAAACAGGTCGAGATGCTCAAACTGGATTTATTACAATTCAACGATAGGTTTTTTGTGAGAAAGTGGTCAGCATACTTCACAGTCTGACTGACTACTTTCTTTTTGTGTAGCAAGAAAACGAGTCATTTTAGAACCATCTCAAACCACCTCCAAACAACTTATATATCATGAATAAAATCATCTATATCATATTTCTTATTGTGGGCTGTACCGCAACTAGCTTTGCGCAACAAGAATCACAGTTCACTCAATTTATGTATAACCAACAAATCATCAATCCCGCTTATGTGGGGTCGCGGGGCGCACCTTCGGTGTCTGCACTCTACCGTGATCAATGGATCGGTTTTGATGGTTCTCCACGGGTTGCTTTAGCAGCTTTTAATATGCCAATTTTTGGAGACCGCATTGGCTTTGGTTTGTCGGTTTTTAATCAACAAGTAGGAATTACCAATACTTGGTACTCTACGATGGCATATTCTTATAATTTAAAAGTCGCAGAAGATGTCAATCTAAGACTGGGTGTACAGGCATCTATGAAGTACATCGGGATTAACTTTACGGATGAATCAGCACGTATCTTAAACCCTGGCGATCCTTCGGTAGCAGAAGGACAGAGTACGAATCAATATCGTGGTAACGTAGGTTTAGGTGCCTACTTGACTTTTTCTGATAACCTTTATGTTGGTGTTTCTTCACCTTATTTATACAGCAATAATATTAGTTTTAATGACGAAACAAATCGTCCAGCAATCGAACAGGCGCATTACTACGGAATGGTTGGTGGTATGCTACCACTTTCCGATAAAATAGAACTGAAACCAGCATTATTAGCTAAATATACTCAGAATGCTCCTTTTGATCTGGATATACATGCTAGTTTGGTTTTTGATCGTTTGTTAAGTGCGGGTGCGACTTATCGCCTCGGCGGAATGGGAAGTGGAGAGTCTATTGATTTGTTGATTTTTTATCAGATTTCTACGCAAGTAGGATTAGGTGTAGCTTACGATTTTGCTTTGAGTGACATTAGTAATTACACAAATGGTACATTTGAAACGATGCTCCGTTTTGATATTAAGAACGAGAAAACACAATTAGAGAATCCACGTTTTTTTTAATAGAATATTGAATTTCGGATATTGGAGGAGGGAATTGTTTTCAGTATCCGAGCTAATATCCAAAATCCTCTTTATCCCATGTTTTTACCTATCGTACTAAAAAAAAATAATTCTATGGGGAATTGGCAATCAATTTTTTGCGGATGTATCTGGCTAGTAGTAATGACTACTGGACCGATAAGTATGGCTCAGCTACAGCTGCAGTCTGAACGTATTATTGTCAAAAACGAAACGTTGGTCAATAGCGATCAACTGGAGTTTAGTCCTGTTTTCTTTAAAAATGGTATAGTTTTCATTTCTACGCGCCATGATGGTTTGCTGAATGAAGTAGAAGACACGCGGATTAATTTAAATACCATGTCGATCTATCGCTCTAAACGCGATGCACAGGGTATTTTGCAAGCAGCTCAGCCTATGGGTGGAGACTTGATTTCATCACTTCATGAAGGGCCAGTTAGCTTTGATCAGACCGCAGAAACTATCTATTTTACTCGCAACGATACCGATCGTAAAGCAGAAAAAGATGGTTTAGTAAAACTGCGTATCTACTCTGCTTCTAAAGATAGTAGTAGTGGAACTTGGGAAAATTTACAATTACTACCTTTTAACATTGAAGAATACAATGCCGCGCATCCTAGCCTTTCGGTAGATGGTGATAAATTATACTATGCCTCGGATCGAGAAGATGGTTTCGGAGGGATGGATATTTACGTGGTTGAACGAGAAGGAGACGAGTGGGGCGTTCCCCGCAATTTAGGCCCTAGCGTAAATACGCCTGCGAATGAAGTTTTTCCTTTTATTCATGCTGATGGGACATTATATTTTTCTTCAAATGGACATGCAGGACAAGGAGGGTTAGATATTTACTTGGCGCGCGAGTCCAATGGAGCATGGACAAAGGCAGTTAATATAGGAACAGCATTTAATACGGAACGAGACGATTTCGGTTTGGTAGTGGATCGGGATAACCGCAATGGTTATTTTTCTTCCAATCGACCAGGTGGTCTAGGTGCAGATGATATCTATAGTTTTCATATTCAAAATGGGGATCCGGTGGAATTGGCAAGTACTGGTTCGACTAATGGCGAAATCGCTATTTTGGTAAAAGATGCGAATGGAAATCCTCTTCCCAATACTGTGATTAGTTATTTGAATTTGGACGAGATTATTCTTTCCAGCATAGATTCGGATGAAATCGTGCGTCTAGGAGTAAGTGAAAATGGCAATGAATTAGTATTTAAACTAGATAATGCAGAGCAAACCAACAAAGGATTAACGAATGTACAAGGTTTGTATGATTTACAACTAAAAGATGGAAAGTATGTATTGAAAGTTGCGAAAGAGGGCTATCTACCACAGCAATTTACTTTTGCTAGTGACAATCTTCCCGAAGATTTGGTTGTGACTTTGCAAACTGCTGTGGACTGTGTTCCTTTTGCGGGTTCTGTTTTAGATAATCAATATAATCGCCCAATTAGTGGTGCAACGGTAGTCGTACGTGATAATGATACAGGGGAAGAGATTACAATTACTACTGACGAGCGTGGACAGTATGATTATTGTTTGAAATGTAATAAAAGTTACTCTGTACTAGCACGTAAAAAAGGAGTAACATCTGTAGCTGGACAAGTCTCTACTAAGGATAAAAGATGTGATAAATCATTAAAGCTAGGCACTGCATTATACCTAGATGCTGAAGCAGCCGGTGGGGCACCAATTGCTGCGGGAACAGTAATTAACTTAGAACATATCTACTACAATTTTGATGACGCATCGCTACGCCCTGATGCACGCCATGATCTTGATTTAGCTGTAGATTTTTTAAGATTATATCCTAATGTTAATGTAGAATTAGGTGCACATACCGATGCACGTGGTAGTAGTTCTTACAATCAAAATCTATCTCAACGCAGAGCTGATAAGGCGGTAAGTTACGTTGTTTCTAAAGGAATTGAAGTGAATCGTATTATTGCTCGGGGTTACGGAGAGGCGCGCCTAAAAAATGATTGTACTGACGGCGCACGCTGCTCAGAAACAGCACATCAGCAAAATAGACGTACTGAAATCACCATTTTAAATAATGATGGTACAATCGCCGCCGCTTCTTATGCTCGACCCGTGAACGATCGGGCAGCAAACACTGGCAGTAGTAGTGAGGATCGCCGGATCAGTACTTCTCCTGTAGTTCGTTATGAAGGAAGTGAAGGGCAAGAGTTTATGGTTATTGCCGGTACATTCCGCAATACATCCAATGCAGAAGAGCGCTTAGAGGAGGTAAGAAACTTAGGATATTATAATGCAAAGGTAGTACAACTTGATACTTCGCCTTATTACCACGCGGTGGTAGTAGATCAATTCACAAGTGAACGGCAATTAGCAGAACAACTCGTTTCTACTTTAGAACAACAGCATCGTTTGAATGCTTATGTACGCAAAGTGAAATAAAAGCCAAAAAATTCATCTGAATTAAAAAATGGCTAAATGAAAAGACCGTAGCTGAATCGTAACTGTTTGGTCGTCTTTGACCGTTGGCGTCTAGTATGATCCTATCCCCCAACAGTCTAAGACGATTCGGTTACTGTCTTATTTAAACGATTCCTTGCTTTACTGCAAAATGCACCAACTCCATACTCGAATTAACATTGAGTTTTCGGAGCATGTTTTTACGGTGCGTTTCTACAGTATGCTTAGAAATAAAAAGTTCTTTGGCAATATTTTGACTCGTTAAACCTTGACAAATCAACGCTAGGATTTCTTGTTCACGTTTGGATAGATCCATACGTTTCTGAAAGCCATCTCGGAGTTGATTACGAGCAGAGTCACTAGAGGCATGACCTTGCGAAAGGTGAACAGCCTGACCAATGTAGGTCTTACCTGCATAAACGGTTTGGATAGCAGCGCATAATTCTTGGGGATGTGTATCTTTTAGAATGTATCCGACTGCGCCTTTTTTCATTACTAACTTGACTAAATCAACGTCGTTGTAAGAAGTAAAAGCAATGATTTGTAACTCAGAATGGTGAGTCGTGAGATAATGGAGCGATTCTTCGTAATCGTCGCCAGGAATGTTTAGGTCGAACAATAATACATCCGCAGTGGTATGTTCTAATAAATTAGAAAGTTCTGCTAATGAGTGCGCTTTACCAACGAGTGTTTGGTCCGCAGCATTTTGTAGAAGTGCTTGAATTCCAGTAGTGACAATAGGGTGATCGTCTGCAATGATAACCTTGATCATAGAAGTATTCATGGGAGGATAAATTTGTGAAAAAATAGGGTGAAAAATCAACGCAAGCGTTATTTTTTCAATTGAAATAATATTCATCGGGTATTCATCAAGATATTCAAATAAATGAATACGAGATAAATAGAAAAAATATAAGCGAAATGCTTAACGATTAAGTAAAGATGTTCTTAGTCTGTGGATAGCCTAGTTAAATGGATGCTGCTCCGTAAGTTTACGGACTGAGTATTATCAATTAGTATAATACTATCAATGGAATAGCGTGTGGAACTTTAACTATTAATCGTCTTTTAAAATGGTGCAATAAACAAATAAAGGTGGACGTAATAGTGTGTAGAAAGGTGTTCCAATTTGGGAGGAAAAAGACCTTAATAAAAAGAAAGTTTTTAATGTGTTACAAAATACTAACAATCACTGAATAAAACAAATAATGCTAAGTTTTTAACGCTTTTTGCCATTTTTATGTACTAGATAAAGCAGGTAGCTATTTATTTTTCACTCCGTGAGTTAATATACTAAAAATAGAAAAAAGTCAATCTATTATACAGATTAGGATATTTTACCAACTGTAAAATACCTACATGCAGGTATAGATTTATATAGAAATAATGTGGATATTGAGAGTAAACCTATCAACCCATCTTCTCTCAATTACACTTACTCCAAAAGTCGAAAGGTTAACCCTTCCCTCGTAGCCGATTTATTTTGTTAACGTAATCGTAGCCTTGTTCGCTGCGTTTGTGTAAACTCAAGTTCCCGATCACTTGGTAATAGCTTTATTATAGCTGAAAAGTTTAGAATCATTCAAAGAGTAATTTGTCAATTTTAATGTCAAACATGAATATCTGATTCACTTTTGCATTTGACGTTTTTCATCTTACATTCTTCTAAATTGCTATAAACGACAAAGCAGTCTTTTTAACTAGAAATCAAAAACAAAAACTTCTAATGCAGACACGTATGGCAGAGCATAGACCCAATAACGCACAGCAGTTACAATCTGAGGTGAATGAGTTACGCAAAGAAAACCAGCACTTGCAAGCCCAGCTTTCGTTTCATCAGCGTATTTTTAAAAATTTGCAAGATGCATTGGGGGCAGCTTCACAAGTTGAAGAAAACCAGAATGACAATGTTGCAATTGAAAAGTTGTTGAGTGAAAATGAACGTTTGAAAAGTGAATTAAAACTACAACGGCTAAGTAATCGAGAAAAAGAAATACTAAAACTGATTATCAATGGTTTTACTTCAAAAGAAATAGCGCTAGAACTAGAAATATCGAAACTTACGGTAGATACTCATCGCAAAAATATTCAACATAAATTAGACGTACCTAATACAGTAGGATTGATCCGAATAGGGTTACTTTGTGATATTTTGTAATAAAAAAACTGCTCTTATGGTCTAAAACAAAGAACTTTTTATGAAATATGCAATTATCTATACTTTTTGTGTGAAAAAATTCATGACATTTGCTTATCTTTGCGTGCCTTTTCAAAAAGGTAGATTCAAATAAGAAAAATTAAAAGTAAAATATATCATGGAAGTAGTTGCTATTAACGGTAAAGTGAGAACCGACATTGGTAAGAAAGCTACGAAAGTAGTTCGTAAAGAAGGCAGTATCCCTGGAGTGATTTATGGTGGCGGTACTACCGTTCATTTTTCTACTGTTTTAAATGATGTACGTCCTATTGTTTACACACCTGATTTTAAGGTTGCAGAAATTGCAGTACAAGGGGAGACTTATCGTTGCATTTTGAAAGATGTACAGTATCACCCCGTATCTGAGGAAATCGTACACATGGATTTCTTGCGTTTAATTGATGGTACGCCTGTGAAGGTAGAAGTTCCAGTACGTTTTCAAGGTACTTCTCCTGGTGTGAAAGAAGGTGGAAAATTGTTGCAGAGTGTGCGCCGAATCAAAATTAAAACAACTCCAGAGCACTTAGTAAACGAGGTGAAATTAGATATTTCTGGGCTTAATATGGGAGGTGCAATTCGAGTACGTGATATTGAGACTAATGATAATGTTGAAATCATGAGTGCTGGAGGTACACCTGTAGCTATCGTTGAAATTCCACGTGCGTTACGTTCAGCAGCGACTGCAGCAGCCAAAGAAGGTGGTCAAGAAGAAGCGGCGGAAGCAGAAGCTTAGTAATAAGTTATCCTATAAGTATTATACGATTATAAGTGGTCGAACTCCACTTGTTGCAATAAAAAAGCGGTATCTGAATTCGTTCAGATACCGCTTTTGTTTTTTAAACTTTCTTCTAGTTCTTTCTGCCGTTATGTTTTATTTCTATCGAATAAAAGGATCTGAAAAACGTTTGTCTTCTATTAATGTTTTATCTGTTAGTGTCTCTAAGAAAGCTACTAAATCTGCCTTTTCTGTGCTAGTGAAATTCATTTTTCTAGCATGAGCATTTTCATCACGTAGTTCAAAATCTAGATTTGGATGTTCTTGAATACCTTCACTATAATGCTCCATTACTTCCATTAGAGAATTGAAACGCCCGTCGTGCATATAAGGACCACTGATTGCCACGTTGCGTAACGAAGGGATCTTGAATACGCCATTATCATGGGCGTTTTGAGTACGTGCCCCCAAGCCTTGATCCGAGTATTCCATATCTAAACCATTATTTGCCATATTTCTACTCGGAAACATCATATTACCATGACAACTTTGACAATTAGCAACAAATAACGCTCTGCCTCGATTTTCATCTACCGTAAACCCATCGAAATCTTCGTGCATGGTTCCTTTTTGACGGAATTCTCGATCAAATTTAGAATCAAAGGTAGCGATAGAATTGACAAAACTAGAAAGTGCGCTGGTAATGGTACTTTTATTAATTCCTTGACTAGGGAAAGCTTTCGCAAATAGGATTTGGTAATATTCTTCTTGTTTTAGCCGATCTGCTAATTCATCCATTTTCATACCCATTTCAATTGGATTCTCGATGGTTTCAATGCTTTGTTCACGCACGGAATTAGAACGTTCGTCCCAAAAGAAACCAATGCCCTGACTCTCGTAGGTAGAAATATTAATGCTCAGTGATAGAGAGTTTCTTTCGGTTAATCGACCATCAAAGCCTTCACTAAAGGCAACTTTATCCGCAAAACCATGATCCTGTAAGTGGCAAGAAGCACAAGAAACCTTTTCGTTTTTAGATAGTTTATGATCATAAAATAAGACGCGACCTAACAATGCTGTATTGTTACTAACAGGAGGCGTAAAAACAAACTGACGGTCAGTTTCGCTGTTGTAATTGACCACTTCATTGGGTAGATCAAGCGTTTGAGATAAAACCTGATAATCTTCATCGCTGTAAAAACGATATAGGATCTCTGTTTTATCTTCTAAACAAGCGGTGAAAGTGAGTGAAAAGCAGAAAAGTAATAGAAGTAGTTGATTCGTTTTCATAAGCTTAATATTAATAATGATCCGTGAAGAATCATCTGGTAAGAAAATAATTTAGTAACAATAGATTAATAAATTTACATTCTTGGGTAACTTAATTTTTTTCTTAGTTTTCTTTTAAAAGAAGGAGTATTGTTGATACTATGACTGATTTTAAAAGGAAAATAAGGGAAAAAGAAATAGCCAAGAACGTAAATTTATTATTTCGTTGTTACTAAACTGCCGAGAATAAATATCTAGGAGAATAAAATATCCATTTGGATGGATGGAGGCAGTATTTAAAGATGTGTTTATTTACTTAAGTTGTAATACAAATAGGTGATTTTAAATAAATTATATCACAATATAATATTTTTAATATTGATAAATTATTGATTTTTACAAACTGGTGTTTTTTATTAATAAATGCACATATTTTTTTGAGGAATTGTACTTTCTAATCCCTTTAAAATGTCTAATTGATAGACCATTGTATTGAATCAATTGAGAAAATCTTAATCAACTCTTAGATGATATAACAATTGCCCAACTCTAAGTAAGAATTGGGCAATTGTTAATCAAGAGAAGAATAAATGTTAGCGAACTATCCGCAACACTTGCACTTTGCCCGCATTA
>JBGCES010000223.1:0-2243 GCA_045106545.1 Saprospiraceae bacterium | reverse complement strand
CATTCAACATTCTACTCGTCCGCATCGCGTGGAAGCAGCTTATTTTTTTAGTTTAAAATTGAAAAAGAAAAACACATTAGATTTAGCTTGGCTGAGAGCCAATTATATTGAAAATCGCCATGCGCATCCACCTACATTCTATCGCGACTCTTTACAACTTTTAACCCATTATTATCCTCAACAAAAAGATGCAAATTTATCAGCGCTGTCAAGACTATGCACAGTCTATTTAAAGCATAAAAATTTGAATTATGTAAAATTGAGCCTAATGATTTACCCAATACTGCTACATAGAAAACTAGTAACTAATTTAGATACGTATTTAAAGCTTGTACAACCGCTATTGAAGCATCGAGATTTAAATATTCAGCTTGCGGTAATGGATTTTTATCTCTACACATCTAGGTATTTTGATTACTCTACCTTACGGAAAGATTTCATTAAAAAAGCATTTAAGCAACATCCGAAAATAGTCGTCAAAGCGATAAAATTACTCAATGATCTAAATACTTTAACCATTAAAGGACGATTCAATGATCAACTTAAAGATTTATATCTAAAGAAATTAACGGTGGAAAATCACGATATACTTGCTTCTACTTTGGAAGGCTTGTATGTTTTTACCGATAATGAAATTTTAGCTCGTTTGCGCCAACTCAAAACACATAACGAACTTCCCAGCTATTTGCAATATAAAATCAGCAATGCTTTCATTTCAATGGAAAAGCGCAGAGAAAATCAATAATATTAAAATTCACTACAAATATTCAAAGCTTGTATTAATATCTACTTCATTTCGACTATTGATTCTGCCCACCTTTGTAATATTACAAAAAGGATCTAAAATCTATAGTTATGAAAAAATTAAAGCAAATCGTGTGACTGCGAAATAATCAAAACAAGATGATTAAGAAAGGAAAACCCACATTTTAGTCCCCTAAAAGAAATTAGGCTGAACTAAGTTTTTCAACTTAACACTCCGGCAAAATCACGGGCAAATTAAAAGCCAATCCTCCTTCTGCCGTTTCTTTGTATTTACTATTCATTTCTACGGCGGTATCCCACATGGTTTTAACGACGGTATCGAAATTGACAATGGCGTCTTCTGGGTCGCTTGCCAGAGCTAAATTACTTGCTGTGATTGCTTTCATCGCCCCCATCGAGTTGCGTTCGATACACGGAATTTGTACTAATCCACCAATCGGATCGCAAGTCAAACCGAGGTGATGTTCCATCGCGATTTCGGCTGCCATCAATACTTGTTCGGGTGTTCCGCCCAGCACTTCGGTTAAACCTGCGGCTGCCATCGCGGAGGATACGCCAATTTCTGCTTGACAGCCACCCACCGCTGCGGAAATAGTCGCACCTTTTTTAAACAAACAGCCAATCTCGCCCGCCGTTAATAAAAACCGTTGCATATCGGGCATGCCTTCGTGTTCACAAAAGCAGTAGTAATAAAATAATACGGCTGGAATCACGCCAGCTGCGCCATTCGTTGGCGAGGTCACTACCCTACCTAAAGCTGCATTTTGCTCGTTGACCGCTAAAGCGAAACAACTGACCCATTTATTGATGGAATTGAAGGTTTGCGGTGTCGCTTTAATTGCGTTGAGCCACTTGTTTGCATCATCTGCTGCATCTGGTAATAACTGATTGGCTAATCGCTTCGCACGTCGTTTTACGTTTAATCCGCCTGGTAAAATTCCTTCGGTATGGCAACCTTTAAAGACGCATTCTAGCATGGTAGTAAATATTGCCGCGACCTGTTTTTCTACTTCCGCTTGCGAACGAAAACATAATTCATTAGCAAATACGATTTCCGAAATTTGCTTTAAATGGTTGGTGGTGTAATTCAACAAATCACGTCCACGATCGATCGGAAAAGTCAAATCTACTAATGCTGTTTGGGCTTGACCCGCGCCTGCTTCCTCAATAAAACCACCACCAATAGAGTAAAAAACACTTTCTAATACTGATTCGTTTTCATAAAAAGCCTTGAAAATCAAGGTATTAGGATGTGGCTGTTGCTCCGTGTAATTAAAAATAATATCGCGCTTAGGTTGGAACGTAATCGCGCGTTGCTGAATAGAAATCGTTTGTTCTGCTTTAATCCGAAAAATATAATCGCTGATTTTGGCTGTATCTATCATTTCAGGTAAATGCCCTGCCAATCCTAATTGTACCGCAATATCCGTCGCATGACCGACGCCTGTTTTTGCGAGTGAACCATATAAATAGATCTG
>JBGCES010000222.1:0-2666 GCA_045106545.1 Saprospiraceae bacterium | reverse complement strand
CATTTTTGACTGAGGCTATTTTTGTGCTAGACAAGGCAAAAAACGTAGTCATAGTCTTTTTACGACGAGGCTTTTTAACGATGTATAGTGCAAAAAGAGACCGTCACAAAATGTGTCGATTATTTTAGGTTAACTACTTATCAAGTATTGAGAACATACTTGATCGTAATTATCATCAAGTACTTTCCCTGTACTTGGTGATTTTTTTTGTAAAAAATACTAATTTACACGAAGTGAAGAGGCTAACTTCCAATCCATCTAAGTAAAAAGACAAAAATAAACGTACTTCACTAAAACCTACATCACTTTTACAAAATATTGACAGTCAGAGATTTAGGCCGTCTGTCTTCTGTCAGATTTATCGATCTTTTCTCTGTTTTCTTACTTACATCATCAATTTCTACGTTTTAATACACATGCAAAAATTCCTCACCACTTTCGTTTTAATATTTACTACTTGTTTCGCTTCAGCGCAAACTGAATTAAATTATCCTACTGTAAAATATGGCGTAGAACACATCAAGGCGAGTTGGGTGAGTCATCCAGCGGTACAAGGTGGAGCCGATCAAGTGGTGCTATTTCGAAATACGTTTGACGTAAAAGATAATTCGGCGGATTTTATCATCAATATTTCAGCAGACAATCACTACTTTCTTTATGTGAATGGAAAATTACTAACGCATGGCCCACAATTGAGCGATCTAAAACATTGGAAATATGAAACACTCAACTTAAAAAGTTACCTCAAAAAAGGAAAGAATGTAGTCGCAGTTAAGGTTATCAATTTTGGGAAACGTCGATTTTTAGGTTTTCAATCGCTTTACACTAGTCTCTTAGTAAATGGCGTTACCGAAAATGCTCAAATACTTGCTACTACTGGAAAAAGTGATGGCTGGAAATGTAGCTTAGATGAATCTTATCGCGCTATCGAAATCAATTGGCGCGGACAAGGCGAGAAGTCCATTGTAGGTGGTTTTTATGCGAATAATCCAACCGATTTTGTTGATATGAATGACTATCAGACGGGTTGGCAAATGCTAGATTTTGATGATTCCGAGTGGCAACGAAATCAATTTTACGAAAGCGGAAGTAGTATGGGCGGAGCCATCGGCTATTTGTTAGAACCGCGAAATTTGCCGCTACTTTCGTGGGAAACAGAAACCATTGAAAAGATAGTACGCTCTACCAATATTGAATCTACCAATTTCCCTTCAGGTGATGTACAAATTCCATCTAACACCAAAGCGACCTTGTTAATCGACCAAAAAGTTGTGACCAATGGCTTTCCTGAACTTATTTTCAGTCAGGGCAAAGATGCGATCATCAAGATTAAATATGCAGAGAATCTTTTTGGTTCCAACCAAGAAAAAGGCGACCGTAGTAACTTACAAAACAAAACGCTTTTAGGCTATTTCGATCACCTTATTTCTAATGGCAAAACTTCTCAGCAGTTTATTCCTAACTGGATGCGTACTTTTAGATTCGTTGAATTTGAAATAACCACCAAAGATGAACCGCTGACCCTGAATCTTTTTGTCAATCACAAAACCAGAACGACCATCCCTTCGGTTGCTCAATTTTCATCCGATAATGAAACCTATAACCAGATTTTTGATATTTGTAAACGCACCGTGGATATTTGTACCCAAGATTATTTTCTAAGTGATGCCTATTACGAAACGATGCAATACGTCGGCGATACCAAAATACAGGCGTTAATTTGGCAAGCCCTGAGTGGAAATTTAGACCACACTAAAAATGCCATTCGCCAATTTCATCATTCCCGTGACGCGGAAGGGAACATTTTAGGCGCGTACCCACTGCGTTCTACCTTCATTTATCCGACCTATTCCTTGGTTTGGGTGGATATGGTCGCTGATTATTATCGTTTAACCGAAGACCAAACATTTATCCACGAATACAAAAACGGGATCATTCATACGTTAGGCGGATTTGAAAAAAATATGAATGATTTAAATTTAGTCAATAAAACGCCCTATCGTTATTTTGTAGATTGGTACACTGGTCCGAATAATGGCGGAGGTACGGCGACGAATAACGGCGGGCAAAATTCGGCGGTGGTCAGTTTACATTACGTACATGCATTGATGAATGCTTCACAATTGTTTAGTGCAATCGGTGATGAACATACCGCTCAAGCTTATACAAAAAGGGCTTTAGAGATTAAAAAAGCTGTTTATAACCAGTGTTTTGATGCAGAAAAGCAGCTATTCGCCGAGCGTCCTGATAAATCCGTTTACGATCAACATACCAATATCATGGCAATTTTGACCGACGCCATTGATGAGGAACAACAAAAAGAATTGCTGATAAAACTGCTTAATGATCAAACCTTACTCCAAGCCACTTATTATTATCGTTACTACTTGTTTGCAGCCATTCAAAAAGTGAATGCACCAGAGTTATTTGCGTTGGCGCAAAAGCCATGGGAAGAGATGATTACTAATAACATGACGACTACTTTAGAGCGTTTTGAAAGCAAAGAAAAACCGACGCGCTCCGAAGTACACCCGTGGAGTGCTTCTCCAGCCTATTTTTATTTCAACTATTTGGCAGGCATTCAATCTACTAAAAATAATTTCGAGGAAATACGGATTGCGCCAGCATTCGGCGAGTTGCAAACGATGGAAGGAATGTTACCTACC
>JBGCES010000221.1:0-7899 GCA_045106545.1 Saprospiraceae bacterium | reverse complement strand
TATAAGTTCATTTTCTTCAATTCTCCCACCGCATGGTTAGCAGCTCTCGCCGTCAATGCCATGTAGGTTAAAGAGGGATTTTGGTTGGCGGAAGAAGTCATACAAGCGCCGTCGGTGACGTAAACATTGGGGACTTCGTGTAATTGGTTATGCTTGTTGAGCACGGAAGTTTTAGGATCGTGTCCCATTCTGGCAGTTCCCATTTCGTGAATACCTTTACCAATCGGCGCATTAGAATCGCGGGGCTTTATATCTTTAAATCCAGCCACTTCCAGCATTTCTTGTGCCTGCACTATCCAATCTTTTTTCATCAGGCGTTCGTTTTCTTTAAATTCTGCATCAAATACGATAGTTGGTAGTCCATACTTGTCCAATTTATCGTGATTAAGAAACATTCGATTCTCGTGGTAAGGTAACACTTCACCAAAGCCACCCATATAGATCCGCCAGCCACCAGGTTGCAGAATAGCCTTTTTTAAATCTGCTCCATAGGCGTATTCCGCAATAGCTGATCCCCAATCTTTCCGATTGGCACTACCTTGATAACCATAACCTCTGATAAAATCTACATTATCTCGTTTTTTTCCAAGATTCCGAAATCTTGGAATGTAGAAACCATTGGGTCGGCGTCCAGTGTAATATTTGTCTTCGAAGCCATCAATTTTTGCGGAAGCGCCTGCTCCCAATTGATGATCCATAATATTGTGACCTAGTTCACCACTGGCATTACCCATTCCATCAGGAAAAGCATCTGATTTAGATTGCATCAAAATCGCAGTAGAAGCCATAGAGGAAGCACAGAGAAAGACAATTTTTGATTTGAATTCTAGTATTTCTTTCGTTTCAGCATCCACGATACGGACACCCGCTGCGCGTTTTTTATTCTTATCATACATGACTTCAAAAGCAATCGAATTGGGTCGAAGTGTCATATTTCCAGTCGCCTCTGCCATTGGCAAAGTAGAAGAATTTGAACTAAAATATGCTCCGTAGGGACAGCCCCTTTTGCAGCGATTTCGATGTTGGCAAGTCACTCGACCTAATCCAGGTTTAGTACCTGCGGTAATGTGGGCAACTCGACCAATGGTCAGAACACGATCTGTATATTTCTTGGCAATTGCCGCTTGCAATTCTTTTTCTGCACAATTTAATTCCATTGGTGGTAGGAAAACACTATCAGGAAGTTGCGGTAAACCGAGTGCTTCGCCACTGATTCCTACGTGTTTTTCCACGTAGGCGTACCACGGTTCAATATCTTTATAGCGGATGGGCCAATCTACTCCAATCCCGTCTCTAGCATTGGCTTCAAAATCTAAATCTGACCAACGATAAGTTTGCTTACCCCAAATCAAGGAACGCCCACCGACCTGTGTTCCCCGAATCCAATCAAATTGTTTTACCTCGTCATAATCATGATCTTCATCTTTATTCATAAAATGCCGCGTTGTTTCATCAAATCCCCAGCGGGATTGCTTTGGATATTTTTTTAGAATGTCAGCGGGCGTTTTTCCACCGTGTTCCATATCCCAAGGATCTAAATTCATCGTAGGATAATCCTCGACGTGCTTGACCATTCTGCCTCTTTCGAGTACCAATGTTTTCAAGCCTTTTTCACAGAGTTCCTTAGCTGCCCAGCCACCGCTAATGCCCGTTCCGACTACGATGGCATCATAAACTTGATCAGATGAATTAGTTGACATTTATTATCGATTAAAAGATGTTAGGATGAATTATATTTTTTTTGTTTAAATCTTTGGAGCCTATCAGCCAAATATATCAGATAGCGTTTCAATCTTTATCCTGCTGTGTCCCGCTAGGGTCATTCAATCAATGGTCGGACTACTACCCCACCAATTCTCATTTGGCTGCCAATCTTTTTGTAGCATATTATTGCGTTGCAGTTCGTTAAGTTCTTTTAAGCGAATTTTAGTTGCGGTAACATAAGCGCGTTCCTTCGCTGCGTCGTAATTTGGATCGGGCTCAGGGAGATTCGCATCCACTGATTTGAGCCATGACAATAATTGTTGAGCCAGCTGTTGAGTGCGTTCGGGATGAACATTGGCAAGGTCAGTTGCTTCTTGTAAATCGTTAGTTAAGTGATAAAGCTCGTTATGTCCATCTTCCCAAAAATAAATCAATTTCCAATCGCCCTGACGTATGATAGAAACGGGTCTGCCACCTTGGTTTCCGTAGTGCGGATAATGCCAATAAAGTGGTCGTTCGGCTAATTTTTTTCCTGTCAAAACTGGTGCGATACTCTCTCCATCTAAATGCGCATTGGGTTGTAAAGGTAGTCCAGCCAGCTCCAGTAGCGTTGGAAAAAAGTCGCTCCCAATTACGGGCGTGGCGTTCTTTTGTCCGCGTAGATCCAGCCACGGCACACTGATGGTATAAGGAATTCTGATGCCGCCTTCCCATTGGTAGCCTTTGCCACCTTTGAGCGGTGAGCAGTTAGTAGAGTAATTATCACCCGAAGTCACGCCGCCATTATCAGAAGTAAAAATAACAATCGTATTTTTATCTAGTCCCGTTGCTTTCAGCGTATTTAAAACCAAACCCACCGCATCGTCCATTGATTCCACCAAACCAGCATAAACGGGATTATCCTGATATTTCCGCATTGGTAATAGATCGCCTGCGGTAAAGCCTTCTTCCGCGATACCCATTTGCTCCGCTTTATCGCGGTATTTTGTCCATTTTTCTTTAGTGGTTTGAATGGGTCCGTGTACAGCATAAAAAGAAAGGTAAGCCAAGAACGGTTTTTGGGTAGAATTTTTAATGAAATCAGCCGTTTCCTGTGCCAATCGTAGCGGTAGATTTTCACCTGCTACGCGATCTTCCAAATATGGATTTTCAAAAGGCGAAAAGAAGCCGCCCATGGGCGAACCCTTATCCCAGCCGCCAATATTGATGTCAAAACCGTGATTTTCAGGATGATTTCCCTCCTGACCTAAGTGCCATTTCCCAGCAAAAAAAGTAGTGTAGCCTGCCGCCTTGAATGCTGCGGGAAGTGTCTGTGACTGAACTGGTAGCTGGTGTTGATAGTCAGGCGGTAATAGTTGGCTGTGGCGATTTTTTTCGCGCCAAGCAGTTCCTGTTTTTGCACCAATCCAATCGGTGATACCATGACGCGCCGTGAATTGTCCGAGCATAATGGATGCGCGCGATGGACTGCAAACCTGACAAGCTGCGTAGCCATTAGTAAAAATCATACTTCTGGCTGCCAATTCATCTAAATGGGGCGTTTCGTAATATTTGCTACCCATAAAACCTACATCGGAGTAGCCTAAATCATCGGCTAAAATGAATACAATATTTGGTTGGCTTACTTCTGTGCTGGGGGCGACTTCCCCAGCGCAACTAGTCAGAAAAAGGGAGAAAATTAAGTAGCAACTCAGATGAAAGTGCCGCATTTGCTTAGTGCTATTTTTATAAAGGAATGTGTGAAATTAAACCCCGTTTTCAATCCGAACGACTTGATTTTGCTGCGAACTGAGATAGATCGCTTCTTGAATTTCTAAGTTTTTTAGGTAGGCTTCGCCGCTGGTTTCAAAAGGAATATTATTCAAATAGCAATCTACAAAATGTCGTTGTAAAAAGTAAACGCAATCCCCCGCAAAATTTTTATTTTCGTGGTGATACGAAATTGTTAATTCCAACTCACCTAATTTTTGCAAGGTGATTTTTCCATCGTTGTAAAGCCGAATACTTCCACCATTTCCTTCCAATAGCATCGTCCCGAAAGTATAGCGAGGATTGGGGTGGTTGGATTCGTTGAAGCGATTGGCATCCCACATTCCTCTGACTCCGTCTTTAAAATTAAAAAGTAAAATACCTGCGTCTTCTCCAGCAATATTGGCATTTAACTTTCTAAGATCGGCGTAAACACTTTCTATTTCTCCCGCTAAATAACGAAAAGTATCAATAAAGTGAATGCCCGTTTCGTACACTAACAGTCGCGGCATTGTCCGAAAATATGGCTGTCGATCTAAGTAGGCATCTGCTGCCCAACCATCTCCCATTCGCATTTGAAAATAGAGATAATGGAGTTTGTCTCCAATGGCGTTCTCGGTTAGCATTTTTTTAATTTGCCGATACCACGGCTTAAATCGCCAGTTTTCGTGAATCATTAAGCGAACATGCTGATCCTTAACTGATTTCACTAATCTTTTTGCCGCCTCTAAAGTGGGCGCAACTGGTTTTTGACAAATGACGGTAATTCCTTTTTGAGCCGCTTGCAAGCAGAGCTGATAATGAGTTGCGGGTGGCGTGATAATATCTACTACATCCAAATGTTCTTGCTGTAGTAATTCGGCGAAATCGCTATAAACTTTTTCAACTTGAAATTTATCTGCTAGAGCAATAGCTTTATGAAGCTGCTGGTCGCATATCGCCACTAATTCAACTTCGGGAATCCGTTGCCACGCCTCTACGTGAAATTGAGCAAAATAACCCGCGCCGACACAAGCGATTCTTATTTTTTTCATCGGATTAGGGCGTTTGCAATTGATTTAAAATATCGTATTCTTTGCTCATCGCCCATTGGTCAAATTCAAATCCATCCTCCCGCATGGAGAAGGAAATGGTATGAATGCCTACCGTTGGAATTTCTAAATAAATTTGTCGTTCGATTCCGCAATGTTCTTCTTTGGTTCGTTGTTTACTTGCCCACGTCCATTCGTCTTTTCCCTCACACCACTGCATGCGTTTTCCACTCTCTACCCATTCTCCATTTAAACCAACGTGTAAACCATTGTCTTCACTTCCCGTGAAAAAGGTGCGTACCCAAACGTAGTATTTACCGGGATTATTAAATTTAACCTGATAATTAAGTACGCCTAGTTTGCCGGGTATATTGGAAAAGTTCTCTCCTCTAACCAACTTCTCATCGTGATTGGTTCTAGTATCTGGGAGAATTTCTAAATAAACCTTTCCACTTGCCGTACTGGCATGATTGCCATCAATATCGGGTGGAATATCGGGGGTATGATTCGTATCTACGCGATACCATTTTCTGATTTCATCCAATTCTTGAGTATCAAACTCCTCTGCCTCTACAATTACAAAGCCATTTTTTTCTTCTGGCACTTTATCCGAACCACAATTTTTTAAACCCAGAAAGCCGAGGGTTAATAGGAGAATATTTAATTTTATCATTGTCTATTGTTTTAATAACAAGAGCGAAAAGAGAACATTTAATAATAAAAAAAATCACTCCCTAGGAACGGAGTGCAGCTACCAACTACCAGCTTAAATACTACCAACTCCTTAATACGCTAATCCCTCTTCCGCCTTCACGCGCAACCAGAGAAATATGGCTAATAAATTTAGCCCCGCCGCTACATAAAAAAAGTAATCTACCGAACCTGTCCAATCGGTCAAATAAGGAAAAGCTAAAGCGGTGAGAAAAGCACCAATATTCCCTGCCATATTCATGGTTCCAGAAACAGCACCCGAGTTGCTTTTGCCAATATCTACGCATAATGCCCAAGAGGGCGGTAGCGTCATATCTGCACCCAAAATGGCGATACTTAAAAATAGAACTGCACCCAAAGCGGTGTCCATATACAAACTGCCAATTAGCCCAAAGGCAGCCAAGGCAAAGCCAATAATCGCGGGTAAATTACGCGAACGATTCCAATTGCCTTTTTTGTAAATATTATCCACCATACCACCCGCAATCCAATTGCCAATTGCTCCAGCGATGAATGGAGCAACGGCGTACCATCCTGCCTCTACGGAAGCTAAGTCGTACTTATTTTTTAGATAAGGAAAGAGCCAAGTCAGGGCAAAAAAGAAGGTGAAATTGCTACAGAAGTATTGCCCAATAGCGGACTGCATATTGCGAGATTGTAATAAAGCGCGTCGGGTGAGTGGTTCTTGCGTTGTAGTGGATTGCTGCCGATTAGCGAGAATGTAGGCTTTTTCCTCGCTCGAAATACCTGCATGTGATTCAGGATCATCTCTAAACAAAGCCCACCAACCCATCGCCCAAATCACTCCTACTCCTCCTAAAATTAAAAAAGTATTGCGCCAACCGTAGCTTTCAATCAACCAAGCTACTAAGGGCAAAGCGAACGCCGCACCTAGTCTTGAACCAGAAAAATTAACGCCCGTTATAATTCCCCTTTCCTGCAATGGCATCCACGAATAAATGGCTCTGGACATCCCCGGGAATGCACCTGCCTCGCCCGCACCAAACAAAAATCGCACGACCAGCATGGATGAAAAATTCCAAGCAGCTCCAGTCAAAGCAGTCAAACCCGACCAGAAAGTAACGATTGCCGTGAGTACCTTTCGAGGGCCATAGCGATCCGCCATCATCCCACTCGGTACTTGCATCAAGGCGTAACCTAACGCAAAAGCAGACAAGACCCAACCCATCGCTTTGTCGCTAAGATTCAAATCTCCAGCAATCGGATCTTTCGCAACCGAGATGCAAACGCGGTCAATATACAACAGCAAGGCGAGTAAAAACATACCTGCCGCCACCCAATGTCTGCCTTTGAGGAAGTTAGTCATGAATCTTCGGTTTTATATTAGTGTGTTAATTTATCCACTACTTCCGTGAGCGAACTTTCTATTCCTACATTCCCTGGGAAAATAATTTGGTAGCTATCAGGAAATTTAGTCTCTGCTCCCAAAGCTAATACTGGTACGCCTTTTAGAATCTGTCCTTTTACTAAAGCTCTTTTCACCCCAACACTCTTGGTCGCAATATCGCTGGAAGTGATACCACCTTTGGTTAATAAATAGGCGGGGCGAGTTTTGAGATGAGCTACGATTTGTGTGAGGTAGCGAGATATTTTATTGCCGATATTTAGGTTTTCTTTATTGGTATTGGCGGCAACTAAATCTCGACTGGTATAGAGGACAACCGTTTTACCATTTTTAAGAAAAAGGTCTATCGCCTCAGTATAATCAGCAATTGATTTTGTGTGGTTGTTGTTGGTTAGTAGCTCCTCTACTTTGATTTCAATGGGAACAAGATCCGTGCGTTGATTGAGCAAATGTTGTAACTGAAGCGTAGAAGTCGGAACGTAAGATCCTACGATAATTAAACCACCATTTTGGTTACTATTTTTAATACTACTCCCCGTTAATAATGGCTTCTCTGCTAGACCCGCGATTGCTCGAACAAAAGAAGCGGCGGTGCGAAAAATCGGTTGTACTTCTGATTGTAAAACGGCTAAAGCAAAATGGTATAAATCGTTGTAAGAAGCCGCATTGACGATGCAAATAGTGTCTTTTGTTAATTGATTTAGTTGAGCAATTAAATCAGCCGAAGATTGGGTTCTGAGATCATCTAAGCTGATACTTTGAATTCGACTCCGTTCAATATTATGATTCGATTTTTCCTGAATCCAATCGACCAAATTAGAATGTTGAAAGCCAAAGACTTTATCTTTCGCATAAGGCGTTTGAGCGGCTGGTATTAGTTTATCTGCTTGCTGAACATAGTGAAAATTATTAATCGTAAATCTCCCTCCCTCAAAAAAAGCTGGGATAAAGAATTGCGTACTTGTTTCTTGGGCAAGTCCAATTTCTAAAGCATCTACCTCACTTGGATAATGTCCTCTCAGGGTACTATCACTGCGGCTGATCATCCAAAATTTAGTTCCAGTTTGCTTAGCAGCAGCTTTTATATTTTTACCAATTTCAGTTGCCAGTTGAGTCGCTTCTGCTTTGGTCAAGCTGCGGGAGTTGGTCAGAATATAAAAGATAGGACTACCAAGTTGGAATTCTTCTACGAGGGTCGCTACGTCCCAGTTGGTTAAAACGGGTAGGTCATAAACCGTTTGCGTGCCTGTAGGGTCATCGTCTAGGACAATGATGGTGTCAATTCTATCTTTTCTAAGTTGTTGGATTTTCGATAATACTGGCAACTGCCTTGCGGGA
>JBGCES010000220.1:0-2374 GCA_045106545.1 Saprospiraceae bacterium | reverse complement strand
CCGAGATCGTAACGCCCGCTAGCAGGGTTCATCGGATACATACCAATGGCACTCAATACGTACCAAGCGGACATTTGCCCACAATCCTCGTTGCCACATAAGCCGTGCGGTGTATCATTGTATTGAGTTGTCAAAATTTCGCGAATGCGGTCTTGGGTTTTATCAGGTCGGTCGGCATAATTATACATGTAAGCAATGTGGTGACTAGGTTCGTTACCGTGCGCATATTGACCAATCAAACCCGAAATATCATCACTGGCATAGTCGCCTTTAATTTCTGAATCAGTGGTAAATAAGGTATCTAATTTTTGTATAAAAGGCATGTTGCCGCCATGAAGTTGGATTAGATTTTCTACATCATGTGGCACAAACCAAGAGTGTTGCCAAGCGTTTCCTTCCGTGTATTCAGCAGTGGAAAAATCGTGACTAGAATACTGCGGATCGAAAGGCGTTTTCCAAGTTCCATCTTTCAATTTTGCCCGCATAAAACCAGTTTCTGCATCATATAAATTTTTATAATACTGCGACCGCTTGGTGTATTCTTCGTAATCCGCGTCTTTGCCCAGTGCTTTCGCCATTTGCGCGATACACCAATCATCGAAAGCATATTCTAAGGTTCGCGTCACACTTTGCCCCGCTTCGTCATATGGAATATAGTTATTCGAGCGATACAAATCCGTTGCTCGGATGTCCTGCATCGCACTTTTTTTCATCGCCTCAAATGCCTTTTCTGCATCAAAATCGCGATAGCCTTTTTGATAAGCATCTACAATCACTGGAATCGCGTGATAACCCGTCATTGTATTGGTTTCATTTGCCAATAAATCCCAAACGGGCAACAAGCCGTATTCGTCATAATGCGCCAACATACTGCGAATAAAGTCATTTACTTTATCGGGCTGAGTGATGGTAAATAATGGATTACAGGCACGAAACGTATCCCAAAGGGAGAATAAACCATAGCGATTATAACGATCAGAGGCGTGAACTTCTCCGCCCGCGCCTTTATAATTTCCTAATTCATCTTCTAAAATAGTTGGCGCAAGACAGGTTCGATAGAGCGAAGTATAAAACGTACGTTTCAATTTTTCATCGTCCGATTGTACTTGAATTTTCGACAATTCTTTTTCCCAAAGTTGCTCGGCACTAGTTTGAAGTGTTTTAAAATCCCAACTTTTTACCGTAGCTAAAGCCGCTTCTGCGCCCGCAATATTGGCGGTAGATAAAGCTACTTTTATTTTTACTGCTTGCTTTCCAGCAAACTGAAATTGCGCTCTCGTTTTTATACCCGTAATGGAAGTCGCTTCTTTCATACTCGTGCTATCGGCGAGTATGGTTTTAGTAAACGGTTCAGAAAATTCCATCGCAAAAAATACGCGCTGATCTTTTGCCCAACCTGTACTATAACGATAGCCCGTTACGTGCGTATCATCGACAATATTGATTTGCGTTTTGGTTGGTTTATCCCAATTGATTGCGAAACCTAAATCCAATAAGATGGTCGCATCACTATTTTCAGGAAAGGTATATTGGTGAAAACCAAATCGTTTGCCTGCGGTTAAGGCGACCTCAATACCATTGTCTAAATTGACCGAATAATAGCCGGGTGAAGCCGTTTCGTTATCGTGGCTAAACGCAGCGGCGTAACTCGATGCGCGCGGTTCTGGCTGTTGAGAAAAATCGATGGCTTGCGAAGTCGGCATCATCGAAATATCCAATAAATCCCCAATGCCCGTTCCACTCAAATGCGTATGACTAAATCCCACAATCATGCTATCCGCCCAGTTGTAACCCGAACACCAATCCCAACCTGCCGTCCCATTATCGGGACTCAATTGCACCATTCCAAACGGTACGGTTGCGCCAGGATAAACGTGTCCGTGGTCGGCTGTTCCGATGAATGGATCAACGTATTTTAGATTAGAAACGGGTGGTGGGGTAGGCGCTTCGGCGGTTTTGCATCGGAGGAAACCGACGAGGAAGAGAGTGATTAGAGCGAAGGTTGATATATATTTTAGTTGCATGATTTGAGTGTGTTTTCAAAGGACTAAAGTCCTTTGTTTGGGAGTTTTACAAGGGTTTTCAACCCTCTGATGTATATTTCATCAAGAATCTGGAGTTCTTATTTTTTTAATCGAAATTCCAACTCCCCACCTTTCACTAAGTCATGATGATTAATAAAATAACCATCGTGTTTTTTGCCTTTCCATCTGATGGAATCAATAAAATTAGTTGCCCCTTCTTTGCTATTCTTTCTTTTGATTTGGATCGACTTTCCCTTGTAATATTTTGGCTGTAATTCAATCTCAATTTCATCAAACATCGGCGTTAAAAGCGCGTAATTCATATCTTCGGGACAATGCGGATAAAAACC
>JBGCES010000022.1:0-6278 GCA_045106545.1 Saprospiraceae bacterium | reverse complement strand
CTAGTTCGGATCCTGATAATCGCGTTTGTCAAGGTGGAAGTATTACTTTGGTAGCCAGTTCTACCGAAATAGATGCAGTTTTCTACTGGGAAGATGAAAATGAACAGATTTTCTCACAGCAAGCAGAAGTAGCTTTGAGCAATTTGCAGCAATCGCGCACGATTAAAGTTTTGGCAGAAGTGAACGGCTGTTTTACCGCAGCCCAAACGGTTAATATTATCGTCAATGATTATATCAATGCGGAATTTAATGTGGATGATCGCACGCCTTTACCGGGTGAACAGGAAATTATTTTCACCCCAGATTTTCTGGATAACTCAGTACAGTATCTGTGGAATTTTGGTGATGGTACTTCCTCAACCGATCCCGTGGCACGCCATACTTACGCGACTAGTGGTAAGTTCAATGTGGTACTGACGACTCAGAATGGAAGTGGTTGTAGCAATACGTTCTTCCGCAATCAATTCATCATCACGGATGGTGGCAGCACGATTTGCGATAGTCCATTGGATTCGGATGGTGATGGTATCAAAGACGATTGTGATAATTGTCCTTTCTATCCCAATTTCACGCAGGCGGATGATGATGGCAATGGCAAAGGCAATGAATGTGATTGTAACTTCTACGCTACCGATCAGAACTTTCTAACCATCGGTGGAACGCTGGAAAGCAAGCGGTACATCGCCGCACAGAACATCACTTCCGATGGAAAAGTAGTGAATGGTTTTACGGAATTGTTAGCAGGTAATCAGATTACGCTGGAAGCAGGATTTGCCGTTGAAGCGGGCGCGACTTTTGTAGCACAGATTTCAGAGACTCCCCTCGGAAATTGTCAACCCTTCGCGGATGATGATGTTGATTTGCGCCAAGCAGAAACAAACGCATCCCTCCCTACCGCCGCCGCTAACGAACTGCTGGTTTACCCCAATCCGTTTAACGAAAATACGCAAGTCGTCTATCAATTAGAACGTTCCGCTTTCACGGAAGTAGCCGTATTTGATTTACATGGAAAATTGGTTAAAATCTTGCAAACCAAACGTTTACAACCTGCAGGAAGGATTGAATTAGAACTACAAGCGACAGATTTAGTAGCGGGTATTTACTACGTGCGATTGTTGACGGATGGGAAAGTTGGGCAGATGAAGAAGGTCGTGAAGTTGTAGGTTTAAAAAGAAAAAGGATGGAGCTGCGAATGGTATAAAAAATACCATCAGCAAAGGCGCGACAAAAGTGTTGTGCCTGCTCCTTTTTTCATTTTTCTTGCTACGCCGTAGCTTTCCGCTACCGCATAGATTTTTACCCTACAAGAAAGAAATCTACCGAGTAGCAAGAAAAATACGGTAATGGGTGAAACCTGTTGATGAATTGCTCAGGTATCGGATACCTAAATCAACGGATTTAACCCACCACCGAAAAATATAATTTTAAACGAAGCTAGAACGGAGCAGAAAGATCCACCCTAGCAAGTACAATCGCTCTTGCTTGGTAAAAATCCAATGTGAATCCAGTTGATTTTTAATGCTTTTTATATGAATGAAGTTTAAGCGTGGTGATTTAAATCCGTTGACGGATAGTAATATGTTTACTAAACCTCGAAGGTTTAGTAAACATAAATTCACTGGTTTCACCCACCACCAATTTAAAATGCGCACTACTTCCCCAATCCAATATCCAATATCCAATTAGGACTGTACAAAGTTTTTATTTGACGCTGATTCTCTATGATTTTTATGATTCAAGCGGGTCGTGAGCGACATAAGACCTACTTGAATCATAAAAATCTGCGTTTATCTGCGTCAAAAACTGTGTCTTTTACAAAACTTTGTACAAGCCTAATATCCAATATCTTTAGAATTTCACATTTTACTACCCCTTCCCGACTCAAATTTAATCCGAAAAAAATGTTTTTATGAACACCACTAATTTAACCCGATTGCGCTTATTGTTATTGATTTTTGGGCTGTTCGGCAACATGGCTGCTATAGCTCAGTTTACGATTAATTGTACACCCACTACGCCCGCCTCTGATGACTTTTCCAGTAATGGAAGTATCAATATTGGATTAACTTCCAGCAATACGATTACGGCTGCTACCTTGACCATTAACAATAATCTAGGTCAATCTGTGGTGACGCAAACGATTAATATTTTTCCGATTAATCTAAATTTTAATTCCTTCGCGGCGGGTAGCTATACCGCTACTTTATCCGCAACGGGACAAACGACAGTTAGTTGTAATTTTACGATCGGATCGGCAAATTGTGGGCTAGATGCGAGTATCAATACGAGCTCTAATTGTACGACGGAAAGTCTAATTGAAGCCTTTGCCACCAATGGTAATCCGCCTTATAGCTATTTGTGGAATAATCAAGCAATTACGCCTGTCATCACCGTAGGCAGTGGAACATGGACAGTAACCGTAACCGATGATGCGGGATGTACAACAACGAAGAGCACTACTATTGGTGTTGGAAATACCTTGGCTGTGAATTGTAGTTCACCCGTATCAGCGAGTGATATACGATCCTCAAATGGCGAGATCGCAATTTCTTTTAGTGGTGGGCAAGCGCCATATATGTTACGGATTTTAGATGCTTTTGATAGCGAATTATTTAAACTCGATTTTACTAATCCAACCCCACTGCAATTAACGGGTTTTAGTGCAGGTCAATATACTGTCCAGGTGAATGATATGACAGGTTGTTTCAAGGAATGCGAGGTGATGGTGGAAGTGATCAATTGCAATTTACAACTTGACCTACCAACTGTTGATTTAGCTTGTTTTGGTGTGGCAAAAGATTTGACTGCACCAATAACGGGTGGTCTCCCACCCTATCGATATACATGGAGTAATGGGGCAGAAACAGCAACGATTTCAGTGGATGGCAGCTTTACACCAACAGTGACCATTACAGATCAAACGGGTTGTTCCATCATGCGTACCGCTACAGTTAATAATCCTTCGCGTTTAAATTTAGTTTGTGCTAATTTTCAAAATGTAAGCATCACGGGCGAAGCGGATGGCAACGCGGTCTTTAATATAAGCGGTGGCACAGCACCTTACCAATTTGAAATTTTAAAAAATAATCAAACCGACCAAACGGGCAGCGTACCAAATTTGGTGAATACGTTTACTGTTGGAACCTTATCCGCAGGTACGTTTCAGCTGCTACTTACGGATGCGAACGATTGTACTGCCAATTGTACCTTTACATTAACTGAACCAACCTGCGACCTCCAAGTCAATATCCCAACGAACAATTTAGCTTGCTTCGGAGATTCCGATGGCGTATTGACTCCACAGGCGATGGGCGGCGTTCCACCTTATCAATATTTGTGGGAAAATGGACAGCAGCAACAGACCTTGCAAGGACTCCCGATTGGCACGTATCAAGTCTCCGTTACGGATAGTCGCAATTGTCGCGTGGTCACTTCAGGGCAGATCGCACAACCAACTCAATTGGCGGCACAAGTTACTGCTTTACAACCTGCGAGTACCGCCTTTCCAACAGGAAAAATCGACTTTACAATCAGCGGCGGCACTCCGCCTTATCAATCAGAATTATTTAATCAGTCTGCTTTGGTAGGGAGTAAAAACGGTGCAATGGTCACTTATTCAAACTTAACGACAGGTACATTCAGCTTAACGGCTAAAGATGGAAACGGATGTACCGCCCAGGCTAGTGCTATCGTTCAGACCTGTGATTTGTCTGTAGAATTGAATAAAACTGACATTTCATGTAATGATTTTAATGATGGTATAATTAGTGTAAACGTTCAAAACAACCTCGGTAATTTGACTTACCAATGGAATAATCCTGCTTTTGACGGACAAGCATCGCTTACCAATTTATCAGCAGGAAATTACGTAGTAACAGTGACTGACTTAGCGAATAATTGTATTCTAGTAGAAAGTACGACCGTTAATAATCCATCTGCTTTGAGTTTAAATTGTAGTAATATTCAAAATGCGACCATCGTTGACGCACCGAATGGAAGTGCCTCTTTTTCAGTTAGTGGTGGCAATCTGCCTTACCATTATCAGCTGTTTCAAAATGGAGTAGTCGCTGAAGCGGGAACAATCCAAAATTTAGATAATCTATTCACTATCAGCACATTAGTAGCGGGAGGTTATCAAATGAAAGTGACAGACGTTAACGATTGTAGCACTGACTGTTCGTTTTTTATTGGTAATCCAAATTGCGTCTTAAGCGTGACCATTCCTAGTTTTACATTAGATTGTACTGGGGAAGAAGATGGAATTTTAACCCCTGAAATCACTGGTGGCCTTCCACCTTATCAATATTTTTGGGAAAACAACAGTAATGAAACGACCTTAACAAATCTATCCGTAGGCGATTATGGACTCACGGTAACGGATGCGCAAAATTGCCAATTCGCCGCTATAGGAAGCATAATTCAACCTTCCGTTATTTCTATCCGATCGGAGCAAATAATGCAAGGAAGTTTATGGGGTAATACGGGCGCACTACGTTTTTTCATCAGTGGTGGTACGCCTCCTTATGCCTCTAAATTATTTTTAACCGAAGAAAGTGAACCGCCGACTTTGATTAATAGTGGCAACGAAGCGGTGGTTAGTTTTTCAGACTTACCCAGCCGTACCTTCCTTTTTACGGTAACGGATGCGAATGGTTGTACCTCAGAGATTACCTCCTCAATACAGCCCTGTAATTTACGCGTTGATGCCACTTCTCAAGCTGCTAGCTGTCAAAACGCCACAAATGGTAGCATCAGTTTAATAGCAGATGGCAATGAAGGTGCGTTAGAATACGAATGGAGTAATTCTGCTTGGAATGGACTTACTAGTGTACAAAATTTGAGTGCAGGCGATTACTCGGTAACGATAACGGATCAGAGTACCACCTGTAGCGTAATTAAGCACATTACCGTTGCCCAAATCAATGCTGTTCTTGAATTAAGCTGTCAATCCAGTACATTGTACGGTATTACTTATATTAATTTTACAATTGGAAGTGGTACACCGCCTTTTATCGTAAGTACTGATGATTCTTCCTTATCCCGCACCTTTTATTTTAAAGGCAACTATAACTGGACGGTCACAAGCGATGTGGCAACTGCACTCACCGTAATCGATGCCAATGGATGTGAAAGTACTTGCCCGCTCAAAGAAGATTTTTCTATTGGTGAATGTATTGATTTTGATGCCATTGCTTTCTATAATCAGGTACTCTCTTCGCCTAACCGCGCTACGGTAGAAGCAATTCCACTTCGTGGCTCAGAACCTTATCAATACCAATGGAGCGATGGACAGACGACGCGTTTTGCCACTTTTCCATACGACACAGAAGCCTCTGTGACGATTACGGATGGCAATGGTTGTCGAGACGAAGATGAAGTCATCATTCCCGTCACACCCAACTTTCAACCCATCAATACCGATGAAGCAAAACTATCGGTAGTCGGTCAACCAAAACAAAATCAAGTTCGACTTGCTTGGTTTCCAACACCGAGACAACAAGCAACGACTAGCCATTATTTAATTTTAAAATCAATTGACAATCAAC
This sequence comes from Saprospiraceae bacterium, assembly GCA_045106545.1. Taxonomy (GTDB): domain Bacteria; phylum Bacteroidota; class Bacteroidia; order Chitinophagales; family Saprospiraceae; genus JBGCES01. Next base: position 732 of record JBGCES010000022.1, on the reverse strand, counting down.
CATTTAGCTTATTTTCTAAGCAAGAAAACCAACAAATCAATCGCCAAATATTTTTAGATGAACAACCCGTTGATGGAACTAATCTTTATCGTTTAGTACGCGTCGCTCAGTCGGGTGAAGTCTTTCCTTCTGTTCCACTGGAAGTAGATTTTCGCTTTGCGCAAAACGAAGCTGTGGTCTTTCCTAATCCCACAACAACGACCGCTCAGTTGCATTTACCACTAGAACGACCCGAAAAAATCGAACTCGCTATTTATGATGCTATCGGTCAATTGCATCATCGCGAAACGGTATTTTTCCAACCCAAAACATTAATTCCGTTAGATTTGGAGCGTTTTGAAAGTGGGATTTATTTTATCAAAATTAAATCGCAAGAAAAGGATGAAGTATTACGGATCGTGGTGGAACGTTTGCGGTAATTTCAAGGGACTGAAGTACCTTGTTCAGGAAGTAGTAGTTTACGTGTTTTCAACACTTTCACGCTGATTTACACAATGGCTTACTTGAAGTAAGCCGCTCAGTAAACCAACTATTATTAACATCAAAAAGAACTAATCGCACCTTGAATTAAACCACTTCCCTCCAATTCAGTTATTTATGATAAATTTGCATCTTTCATAAAGTAAACGGCAGAGCAGCACGCCAAACGAGCAACCGCAGAGCTGTTAAGTTCTTCAATGTAAAATGTAAAAGACTAAATGTAAAATTCAAAAGTACACTATATACGTACAA